>NZ_JAHKQZ010000024.1:0-74581 GCF_019345585.1 Shewanella sp. NKUCC05_KAH | reverse complement strand
GTCCTACTCACTGCGCGGCAAGTGTGGCTAAGCTGGTCGTTTCATTCGGCATCATGGCCGCTCCTGGTGCTATCCCTTTCGTTTACGCTTCCGTCTTATCTGTCGCTCACCACAACCCGCTTGCCAAGGGTTCGCTTCGCCGCTGCGCGCTCTTGTCAATCAGAACGATGGCGAGCGAGCAGGACGTCAGGCGAAAACGAAGATGATAGACCCCAAACGGAGCAAGCAGCCCATGACACACTCAATCCCTACCCCAGCAAGCCACACTAAGCCTTTCAGCGAGCAAGCCAGCTTACAAGCGACAAGCAGGCTCTCCAAAGACGATATTCAACAGCAAAAAAGGGGCGAGTTGACGATCATTGTTTTAACTGAAATGAACTTCTTCCACTTCTGCGGCCTCGGACTTGAAGGGGTGGCAAATGAAGCATGGTATCCCTATTCACAAGGGTTATTGTTTGAAGCGGTCGAGCGGTACTTAGTCGCGGCAAAAGTGGCTCAAAATGTCGTATCAATCGATCAACCTCGACGCAATGGCGCAAGTATTGATTATCGCGTGCGTTTTAATGTGTTTAGCACTGACAAAAAACGGGTTTCGGTTCGTTTTCCTGTCGTGATTAAGAATTTTGGCAACGATACGCAATGCCTCTCAGTCGATGAACTAACGAGGGCGTTAAGTCTGAACTATCGAAATAAGCACGTTTCAATCATGTGGTCTTTACCCTCGGGGATCATATCAACGGTTTATGTGTCGGTGGCGGCTGACGGGGAGATAAGCGATTGCTATACACATCATGCTCTGTGGTTTGTGATGGAAGGGGGCTGCATTGAGTTGGCCGCTAATACGGGGGCGATATGATATGTGCAAACCCTCAGTGACGTTTGAAGAAATGAACACCTATTTACAAGGGCAATATAAACATGAACGTTTATATGGTCGCACCCCTGCAACGGGCTGGCCTGCGGACTATGCAACATCAGTTGTCAGTAGCCACATGGCTGATTTGAATGCTAACGGGATAGGGTACATTGGCCATCACGAATCCGCGACAGGTCAGGCGATCCGTTATACCGTGGATGAGGTTAAATATTCCACCCGCTTTTTTATTGTTGGCTATGACTCTGAAAACGATATTGCCCAAAAACAATGCTATTTTATTGATTCAGCGATCAATATCGAAAGGGCTCGCGCTAAATGCTTAGAGAGTGCTAATCGCTATCCGATAGTGAGAATTAAGGATCTACAAGGGCAGTTTGTGTAAACAGCCTGAACGTCTTACAGGGGAACATGCGTTCCCCTTTCTCGTTAATTCACATCATGACCCACTTCGTTTTTTTCGTCTTAAGTTCAAACCATTCGATAGGTTAAGTCTCGAAAATACTCTATTTGCAACTATATATAGTTGCACTTTTTGCGGTTGATTTGGTATAATGATCCCCTATATCGCAGGGGGCATTATGACGAAAACGGATAAATTATTAGCAAAGCTCAAATCGTCCAAAACACTGACTTGGAATGAATTAGCGGGTGCGTTAAAAGTGCTCGGTTATCAACAAGTCGAGGGTGATGGTTCGAGGGTTAAGTTTGATAATGGCATTCCGAAGGAGTTAATCAACCTGCATAAACCGCATCCTAAAAATGAATTAAAGGCTTACGCATTGCGCCAAGTGAGAGACAAATTAACCGAATGGGGGAAACTATGATGCAAAATACAATGACATATAAGGGTTATCACGGCTCTGTAGAAATCAGCCCAGAGGATAATATTCTGTTTGGGCAGGTGCTATTCATTTCACCGTTGATCAACTATGAGGCCGAAACAGCCAAAGGGTTAGAGCAAGCCTTTCAAGAGGCGATTAACGCTTATCTTGCTGACTGTGCTCAACAGGACATTCAACCAGAGAAGCCTTGCAAGGGATCGCTTAATGTCAGATTAGGCCATGACTTGCATTTGGCTGCGTCTATCGCGGCATTTCAGGCATCGACTAGCACGAATGAGTTTATCAAAAGGGCAGTTCAAAAAAGCGTGGGTTTGTAGGCTGCAAATCGTTGTCGAGCAATGATATCAGCCTGAGCCATGTTACCTAAGTTTAAGCTGAGCATTACCCCTGTTAGCTCCCCGCAAAACGCGAAACAAGCGGCGGCTTCGCCGCCCTTTTCCGTTTATCTGACAATACCCCTTGGTGTGCTTTGAAACGTGCCTCGGCGGTCAATCTATTTACTCTGAGTGTCTATTGGCTGCTGTCGCGCTATGTCATCTAAATACCACTGATGAACTTGGGCGTTCCCTTCGGTCGGGCTTTTCGCTTCGCTCCCCGCGATAACGTGATCCACTGATGGCAAGCAAGCTTGCCGTGGCTCTACGTTCCTGCTTGCCAATCCCTAACGCAACATCAAAGCAAACAGCAAAACCGCCAAGCACAGTCCTACTCACTGCGCGGCAAGTGTGGCTAAGCTGGTCGTTTCATTCGGCATCATGGCCGCTCCTGGTGCTATCCCTTTCGTTTACGCTTCCGTCTTATCTGTCGCTCACCACAACCCGCTTGCCAAGGGTTCGCTTCGCCGCTGCGCGCCCTTGTCAATCAGAACGATGGCGAGCGAGCAGGACGTCAGGCGAAAACGAAGATGATAGACCCCAAACGGAGCAAGCAGCCCATGACACACTCAATCCCTACCCCAGCAAGCCACACTAAGCCTTTCAGCGAGCAAGCCAGCTTACAAGCGACAAGCAGGCTCTCCAAAGACGATATCTCAAAAAACAAAACAAAAAGTAAAAGTGCAAAAGCATTTAAAAAAGTAGATATGTATCAGGTCGTCACTGATCAAATCATTGCGGCATTAGATAAAGGTGTAAAGCCTTGGGTGTGTCCGTGGCAGAGAAATTCAATCGGTGCAGGTTTGCCGATTAATTTCGATACTAAAAAAGCTTATAGCGGTATTAATGTTTTGTTGTTATGGGCGGCGGCATTTGATGCGGGATTTTCATCAAATCAATTTTTAACCTATAACCAAGCGAATAATTTAGGCGGTCAAGTTCGCAAAGGCGAGAAGGGCACCTCAATTATTTTTTTTAAGAGTTGGGAAAAAGAAAATGAACAAGGTGAAAAAGAAGTTATTCCCATGCTTAAAAGTTTCACTGTCTTTAACGTTGAGCAAATCGACGGGTTAAATGTTGAGGAAGTGAAAGGCTTCAACGTAAACAACTCATTTGATGCAATTGATCATGTTGAAAGCTTCATTAATAAAACAGGGGCGAATATTGTAGAGCAAGGAGATAAAGCATTTTTTAGACCCTCTACCGATAACATCGTTTTACCCACTCGCGAACGTTTCTCAAATAGCCTTGATTTTTATTGTACGGCATTGCATGAGTTAACGCATTGGACAGGCGCAAAAAGCCGATTAGACAGAATAAAGGGATCTCGATTTGGTTCGGATGATTACGCCTTTGAAGAATTGATCGCTGAATTAGGCGCAAGTTTTTTAATGGCCGAGTTAAATATTAGCGGTGACGTTCAGCATGAGTCTTATATCGCAAGTTGGTTAACGCAGTTAAAGAATGATAAGCGCTATATTTTTAAAGCCGCCAGTGCCGCGTCTAAGGCTCATCAGTATTTAATGCAAGTCACATGCGAACAGTTAAAGGCCGCTTGATTTTATAGGCTTAGTTTTTACTAAGCCTTTTATTAGATAGGAATAGATATGTCGGATAAAATAATAGAAGATAAATTGAAGTGGCTTGGTGCATTATATACATCTAAAGGGATAAATGAATTGGTCAATAACGGCCATGGTAATGGTTTAGCGTTAGCGTCTTTGTTCTATCGTCACGCGATCGGAGATTGGGGCGATTTAGAGGATGAAGATTACCAGCTTAATAATGAGATGTTAATTAAGGGCGGTCGTATCCTTTCAGCTTATCAGTTTGAAGGTGTAGAAATATGGATCATCACCGAGGCAGACAGAGCACGAACCACCGCATTATTGCCAAGCGAATATTAAGCCGCCACGCTTGCAGAAAACGCACTTTTTGAGTGCGTTTTTTTGGCCTGAAAATCCCCCGATACCTTTGCCGCTTCATACGGCAGCCGCCTAGCAAAAATCGAAAATCCCCAAAAAATCCCCAAAAAATGAAAAGTGCAAAATCCTGGCGAAATAGTGAAGTTGGAACCTTGAGAAAAGAACCACACCCCACGCAAGAGTTGATAAATCAATTCTTATGGTTGTTTGTGGTGTAAGTTATTGAAATTAAGCATTTAAATATCAATATGATTTAAATGTTTTTTTTTGAAAATTCATTTCGTTTTTACACTAAATCGTATTAAATGTGTATTAATAAAATAATACAATCGTATTAAAAGCCCTTGTGCCAATGGTTTCAGGCGGATTAATACAGTATTAATATCGCGTGTATTATTTAGTATTAACGTGATGTTTATAAAAGAATTACTCATTAGCTCAATTTGTGAGTGTATTAAACTTTAATACACTGGTTAATACAGTTATAATGCAAACCTATACGTTGTTAATACACTTTTAATACATTGGATAATGTCACTATGGCCAGAAGTAAAGTTGTGCAAGTCCCCTGCGATGCAGATCTCTATGCCAAGATTGTTGCTTATCGAGAAGAGAAGGGTTTGGAAAAAGATGCTGCTGCCGCGCGAGATTTGATCTTGTTTGCTCTGCGTATTCTTGAGCATAAAGATGATGCCGAGGGGTTATCTACTCGCGAACTGTTAGAGGTGATTCTGACCTATACAGTTAAGGCGCAACACACTAGCAGTCTGGTCTATTACCAGACATACAATGCGGCACCTGTTGATATACAGAATGCAGGTATTAAGCATAAGGACACAATGAGAAAGGCAGAGGAAAAAGTTGAGCAGATTTTAGCGGGCGAAAATAAAGAGGACTAAGTGTCCTCTTTATATATTCATTACATGGTCTTTTCCCCAATATCCAATTTAGGGTTGTCGATGTTGGGGCTATGTTCTTTCGTGGGTGAACGGTGGCTATCCATTGCTAAATGTTGATAGTGTTCATCGTGTTTTATTTTATTCGTCGTTACGTTAGTGTTGTCATCTTTCATCGTGATATTTTTTGTGCCTGCAATATCATGACTCAATGATTGAATGGCTTTAGATAGTGTATTGTCTTTTGTCGTGATGTTATAGATCGCTTCGTTGACAAACTGCTTTGTCGTTTCGACTTTGTTTAAGTCGTCAGGTATCAGGCTGGGTTCAATAATTACCGCATGTATATTTTCCTTGCTGAATTTTTCGGTAAGGTCATTAGCCAGTTTTGCAGTGTCTTGTGAATTATTAGTATCAAGTACTACTATCACGTTTTCGCGCAATTCATTTGTATTGAATGTTTTAGTGTCATTATTATTGTTTAGCGCAATAACGTCAGCCCCGTTTTTATTGTCAGAATTTATCTTAAGCGCGTTCTCTACACCGACAGCGACAATACTATAGTCTGAATTATTGCCTTTGTTGATCGTCGTGCTGTTCCCCGATTTAGAGCCGAGTATGCGCTTGTTTATTTTAAGCGCTGCAATGTCACCGCTGGATTTATCAAGGTAAGTAATTTCTACTGCCTTAGTCTCATCTTTATCATTGGTGATGTTCGCAATTAATGCGGGGAAGGTCCCACGTTTTTCTGACGAATAAACGGCATCGTGAAAACGTAAGTTTTCATGCTGCTTAACCTCGATACCTTGCTTGTTTAAATACGTCTGTGCGAGTGAGTTTTCGATAGGTTTCGCTTCATTAAAGTATTGCTTCGCGCGCGCTTCTAATTGACTTTGCTTAACCGGAATGGCATGTGTTAATTCATCATGCTGTGGGTTTTTCACCAGATTATATTTATCGGGTTCGTTCATCATTTTATCGGCTTTATAAAGTGCATCCTTATAACTGCATTTTTCAGCGACCATAATCAGGTTAATTAGGGTGCCTTTATCGCCGGTTTTCCAGTCTTTAAAATAGCCACGATATTGGCCCGTTGTGGTCAATGTTAGGCTCCCTTCTTTGCCAAATGTCAGGTTATCTTTGTCTGATTTATCGTGGTTCGGCTCACCTAAAAGCTGCGTTGCCAGCGATTCACTGTAGGCCGGAAGCTTGGCATTTAGCTCAGTGGCCATCCGTTTTAGATCCACATATCCATTCACATCGAGGTACTTTGGGTTTTCCTGCGGCAAGGGTTTGTCATTAAAGAGCGGGGTATGTTCAGGGTAATACTTATCTCTTGTCTCAAGTGCAGAGACTTTATTGGGATCGTTATTGACCCATGAGAGCATCATTTTTTGCGGGTTATCGGTGATGATTTTTACGTGCTTACTGGCACGGGTGATATCGATATACGCGCGCCTTACGTTAGTTAATGCACCTTGGCCCTTAATCGCAGTAATGACATTCTCATAGGTTGCCCCTTGCGCCATATCGGCGGTGCGGGTGTATGCGTAATCCCAATGAGCATCTTTCAACTCTTTGGTTGAGAGCGTTAATGTGTGGTTATCCGTGGATTTGAGCTGCATTTGTTTATCGTCAATACTGCTAACGGTATAGGTTTTGTTGCCCTGCATTTCACGGTCAATATCGCTTTTGCGCAGCATGATACTGTCGCCTTCTGCGAGAGGTTGCTCACTCTTAGCCCAAAGGTTCGTGAATTTGTGGCCATGATTTTTGGGGAAGAAATGCTTTTCCTCGCCGGTTTTCATATCCGCGAGGGTGAGCATGTTATTGAGCTTATCGACCTTCATAATTTCAAAATAACTGTCTTTACTGGTCGTCAGGATTAATCCCTGCTGATAGGGCAACATGGTCGCCAGTTCCGCCTTACTGGCATGAACTCCGCGTAATCGCGGCACGGTGAATTGCTCTGCACTGAGGCTTTTTTGTTGCTGTAACCCTTGGCGTATTTCGTGGGTAATGTCGTCGCGTTCCTTGTTGGTGTACGCAATGATAAGGGTATTTTCACGCGCTTTAGGTGTTCTGGCCAAGTATTCCAGTGCCACCGTGGCGGGTAGGGCTTCGGTCGCAAGTTGCTGGTTTTTCTTTGGGTTATCGGTTATCGACTGCAAAGTAGAAATGATATTCAAGCTTTGATTGATGTTAGCGGTAGCCTGCTTTTCGGGCGTTACCGCGTCGTTCGCGGTGTATTGGTCAAAGGGTAATTGTTGCTGAATTTTATCAATAGCGCTTTCGCCTTGGCGATCGACAATATTGTGTACTGCACTCAGTAGCGTGCTGTTCTGTTGGCGCACAATGTCTTTCATGGTGACGCTATTGATTGCGCCTTTGTTTAACGCGAGTTCAAAAGGTTTACCCGCTTCTTGGGACGTTAACTGTTTAGTGTCACCCAAGAACACGGCGCGCGCGCCTGTTGTCTCAATCAAATGGGTAAATTTATCCATTTGGGCGTTACTGGTCATCGAGGATTCATCGAGCAAGAACACGGTGTTGGCGTATTGGTCAGGTTTCGCATCTTGGCTTAAAAAGTTGCTTAGGAGTGATTGCACCGTTTGGCTTTCGACGTTCTTGTCTTTGAGTTCGTTAACGGCGGCGTGTGTCGGCGCTAGACCTATGAATTGTGTCGGTGTCTTATCGGGTTGTGTGTTGAGAATGGATTCGCTTTGTTTAACGAGATCGATACCCGTTTCAAGCATGGTCGATTTACCCGTACCGGCTAACCCTTTAACTGCCACAAATCGGTCTTTGGTGGTGGTGATCAATAAGGTCGAGTCTTTTTGGCCATCGGTCAGGTTTTGATTTTGACTGAGTACCTGCGCGGCGTGTTCAACGCTGGTTAGGGGCGCAAGTTGGTCTTTGCCCGCTTGCAGTCTGTCTAAAATACGCACTTCGGTATCGATAGCGGCTTGGGTGGTCCAGCGGGTGCCGTCGTGGTATTCAGCGCTCAGGAGTGAGGGCGCGCCTTTATCCGTGCTGTTCGTGGCCATGTGTTGCAGGGTGTTGATGATTTCATGTTGGGTAATGCTGGTGCCTTTTTCCTCAAAGGCGTACTTGATCGCATTAACAATCAGCTCTTTTTGTGAGTAACCGGCTTCTTTCTCGCTAATGTGCTGGATGGCAAAGTCCACGGCATTGTGAATAAGCCCTTTGTCTTGATGCTGGGCACCAATGGCATTCAGTGCTGCGGTCACATCTTGGGTGAGCAGGGCCGTGGTTTGGCTATTCACGAACTTTTCTGGCATGTCAGCGGCTTGCATGATGCGCGAAATACTGGATGGTTTCACCTCACTTTTTTCTAGCCGGTCATCAAATTGTTGTGCCTTGTCGGTGAATATATCGATGTGTTTGATGCCTTGTGTCAGGGTGTCATGTAACCACTCTTTTGAGGCGCTATAGGCTTTAATGTTGACGATGTGGTGACTTGCATTAGGGCTGGCATTGCTTGGCGTGGTGGCGTAACCATGATTGAGCGGCGCATGGTGCAATGCACTGGCTTTAACGCTGTGCTGTTTGCCGCTTTCGTCTTTGAGCGTGACCCATTCTTTGGATAGGGCGTTGATTGTATAAATTTGTTTGCTCAAACCACTGTCTTGATGGTTTGTGGCCATGATGAGTTTGTCGCCGTTGGCGATATGTAAATTGTCCGGTTTAGCGATCACGTACTCTGCGGCTTTAAAGGCTTTGCTGCTGGGATCAATCGCTGTCGATTTACCCTGCTTATCGACCAGCGTTAGGGTGTTGTTATCACGGTTTACACTGTCCACCGTCAATTGCTGCAGTTGATTGCGGCCGCCGACTTTTTGCCATTGGGTGAGTACCATGCCCTTGGTGTACTGGCCGACGACTTCCCGTTGCTGCGCGGATAAGAACACGGGATTAAGGGTAGGGATGTTGAGCCCAAGGCGCGATACGTCACCTTGATTTTGCAGTTCTGCGCGGATCGCGCTGTTAAGCTGCTTCACGTCTTTATGGGTGCCCGCAATGACTTGGGTGTGTTGCTTCTCGGGCAGTTGCGCGTAAGTTTTTGCAATCAGGTTAACCCTGTCACTGTCTTTGCTTTCATGCAGTCGCATGGCTGTGTTGCTTTGTTTGGTGGCGACCCAGTTGCTTTCGTTTACGTTGCCTTTTTTAAGTACCTCGATAGCGTTACCGGCTTTCATGCCTTGCTTGGCATTGGCGTGATTGAGCAAAATCACTTTACTGTTACCCGCTTTGGCTTGCGCGAGCAGGGCATTAAAGTCGTTAAGGCCGAGTTTATTGGCGTTCTCAACCACTAAAATATCGCGGTTAGTGTTGTTGGCCGTTTTAGTAAAGCTGCTGAGTGTATGGGTGTGGTCAGGTTTGAAGTGGTTCATTATCCACTTGCCAATAGTCGATGAGTCCCGTTGTACCCGTTCACTGGTGTGCAGTTTGCTTTTCATGTCAGGGGTAATGATGTGAATACGTTTACCGTTGGCCTCACCGACATTTAATAGGGCGGTTGCGAGCTGTTCACTGCTACCAAAGACGTTCACTAGGTTAACTTGTTTGGTACTGGCGAACAGTTCAGAGACTTTCTTTTGGTTGTCCGCATTTAAGCCTTTGCCTTGAAGCGTGTTGGTATCGACCACTTGGCGCATGTTGGCCGTTTTTGGCTTGATGCTCTCTAGCAGGTTGGTTTCTGCTTTGAGGTGGGCGGCGCTGGTAAAGGTTGCAGACTCTTTATCAAGCGGAATGAGTGCGCCATCTTCAATGTACTTATCGAGTGCCAATTTAATATCGAGCGCATCGAGCTTCTGGCCTTGTGTAAATTCAAGCGTGGCTGATTCCACTAATTTCGCGTAATTAAAACGGTTTTGGGTGTTACTGGCGTGCTCAATCGCGCGACTCACCGCATCGATAGCGGCGGGTTTGAGCGCTAACGCATTGAGTGATGTTTCTCGTGACATGTTGTTTGTTACAAAGCCTGTCAGGTTAAAGCCGCTGTTATTGGCTTTGTTTTTCCATTGCTCAAACAAGGTGGCTTCGCTGGTATAGGCTTTACTCTTGCGGGTGTCCTTTGCGGCCACATCCCGCGCCGCTTGTGAGTCTAAACCTAAGCTTTGGGTTTGTTCGTTGATTTGCTGGCTACGGGTTGAAAATGTATCGAGTAAGGACTGCGGGACACCTTCGACTTCAAACAAATTATTACCCAGTGAACGAGTTTGATAACCCGCTTGTTCAACACTGCGGGCTAAGGCGCTTTGATACAGCGAGGTATAGTATTTTTGATGGTTATAAACCCGCTCACCTGTGCCATTGATGATGCCGCCTTTTTGTTTAAAGCTGCTTGCCAGAGCGCGCAATGTGCCCTCGCTGTCCTTGGTCATGTTGGCGGTGAGTGAGTGGGTGTGCAGCTGCGGATCTTCTTCACGGCTGGTTTTGTGGCGTACCATCGCAAACAGCAAATTGCCCGTGTTTTCAAAAGAGGTCGCTTTGGTATCTGGGTTAGTTTGTCTGGCCTGCGCCGCATCTTTCTCGATATGCGATAGCGCGAATTTTACCGCGTCATCGTGCGCTGTCATTAAGCGTTTATCGCCGCCCACGAGTGCAAGTAAACTGACGGATTTAGGCGCCGAAAAGGTAAAGTCAAAACCGTTGCGGGCGTTGCTGTTTTGGGTTTTAAGCGTTTGGTCGTTCAGGCTACCGGCTAACACCTCTTTGAGTTGATGTTCTTCAACGGGCTTACCTAACATTCCCTCTTGCTCTGCCAGTTTGCCAAACCATTGGGTATTAGGCTCGGCGCTCTGCTCTTTCAAGTAATAGTTGGTTTCCCCTTCTTTGGCGTCCGCTGCTTTTTCTAACGACACGTCAGGTAAATTGAGGTTCTTTTCTTCACTGAGGTAGTAGCTGGCCGCGCCGCCAGCGCTCGACGCAATGGGACTGATGGAAAGCATATTGATATTCCTTTAGAGGGACCTCGCGCGGGGCGCGAGGTGAACTAATCCGGTAGGTTTATTCTGAGTCGAGTTGGGCTTTGATTTCGTCAGACGTGAAGCCCAGCGCTTTGAGTTCCGCGATTGCTTCAATTCGACGCATGACATTCATCCGTTCATTGTCATTTTTAGAGGCTTTACGTGAGGGCTTTTTCGCCGACAATTCGGGCACTCGTGTCGTGATGTTGAATGAGGTCATCGTTTTAGCTCCTTTAGTCGAGCGATATTTCTTCGTGTACTGAGGCTATTTGTTGCTCTTCAAGTCGCTGTGCGTCCTCAATGTGCTGGTCATTGGCCTTTTGTTTTTCAGCGGCTTTTTTCTTCTGCGCATCCTTGAGCGCTAACTCAGTCGGTTTGGCCTTTTTCGCATCGATGAGGCTTTGGGCGACCGCATCGGTTTTTTCAGCAAGTTTGGTCATGCGCTGCGCTTCCGCGCTGCGTTCATCATTGTTTTCATCCCCTTCATACATGGTGTCATGAATGCTTTGGAGCTTGGTTTTATCTGCCTTATCGACATGTTGAACCGCACTGAACTGGTGATAGTTCAGACTCCATTCAATCTGCTTTATGTTTTCAGACGGGGTGTAGTTGCGTTTGATAAACGGGGCGCACAGTGAGCGCATTTGGTTAAAGACTAAATCCACTCTTACCACGGGATAATTGCCAGGCGTGCGCAGCCAAAATTGTAAATCTTCAAGCTGCATGATTTCAGAGGGCGTGACCACAGGGCGGGTAATGGTTTGATGGCCCAGTGATACGCCATCCCTGATTTCATTAGCGCCGTAGCTGTATTGCTCTTTAGATACATCGACTTCTTGCTCGCCTAGATCGTGAGACGAGATTTTGGCCATTTCGTTAGAGGGTGAACGGAAAAATAGCCGAGTGTTGAGCAAGTCGAACATTTCAAGCGCCGCATTTTCGCCATAGACTTTTTTAAGCTGCGCAAAAGACTGAATACCTATGACATAACAGCCGCCGAACTTGCGCACTTCTGCGATTGTTTCGGCAAGTTCAGGTAACTTGTGCAAGCTTGGTGCTTCATCCATCAACACCCAAATTCTGCGGTCGGGATTTTCGTCTTGTTCTAAAATGGCGGTCGAGGCAATGGATAACCACATTGAGATCAATGGGCGCAATGATGCATGTTGCTGTGCGTTACTGGATAGAAATAGAAAGCCATTTTCGGCATCGTTTTTCACCCACTCACGAATAGAAAATTTGCGGCGAAGGAGTTTTCCCTGTTCGTCCTTTTCATCCAGTCCGGCAAGGAATCGTAATGATTTGATGTAGGCCGCGAGGACCGATTTAATGGATATCGCCGTTTTTTGGATTTTATCTGATACCAGTGAGGCCGATTCGGTCCCTTTAAGATACTCACTTAAGGACTCAAGCTCGCTAGTCAGCATGAGTTCAAGCAGCCGTTCAGTGGTTTGGTTCTTTTTAGGTTCATCTTGCATCTTAAATGCAGTAGATGAAAAAATGGTGCGAGCAGATTGCACCCAGAATGGATCGCCCTCGCCGTGTTGGGGAATGAGCGCGCTCGCCATGTTCTCAAAATCTGAGGGTTCATGCGCATCACACCATACATCCCAGTAAGCACAGCGTTCATCAAACGGGTTTAGTATTACGTCCGTTGCCGGATTATAAAACTTGCTGACAAAGGTGCAGCCTTTGTCATAGATAATCGCCTTGTCGCCCCGTTCACGTATCCACGTTAATAATTTACGCAGCGCCACGGACTTTCCGGCACCTGTCGTGCCATCGAGGCACAAGTGCTGTACTTCAAAGCGTTCTTTGAAAATACCGATGCCATCTAGCTTGAAATCGGACTGGCGCTTGTCCTTTTTAAGCTGTTTTGCTAATTCCTTCGGCGTGGCTTTTTGCATCCCCCGAATAAAGTGTTCCTCGGTTTGCTCGTCCCCTTTTTTCTTGAAAAACCACATGGCCACGGAGAGAAATACGAAGCCAATCACACAGCTTATAAGGAAGTAGATTTGTGACCACAACCAAAAGCGGCTGTTGGCCGCAATCAGTATTGGGTTTTGCAATTGAGACCCTAACGTACTGGTATAGACAGTGCCTTGCCATTCAGTCTGCATAACATGACTTTCTGGTCTAAACACGCTAACCGTTTGGTTTATCCAGTAATAATAAGCGCCCGATAAGGTGTCTTTATCAAGGAAGAGATAGCATAGCAGCGCGGTTAAGATGAGCACGCCATAACACGTCCAGCGGATAAGCACGGCGTTAATCTGCAGAAACATCCGCAAATTGTGAAATAAAATCTGGCCACCACGGGTGTAGTTACTGCCTTTAGTACGTTTGGGGTTTAAGGTCACGTCTAGGGTTCCTTTTTCGGGTTGCTTTCTTCGCGGACGTTATTCTCGAAGACAGCGAAAGCTGCTGCGCGGTACTTGAGGTCAGTAAAGGTTAAAGTTGTGCCGTTATTGGTGTAGGCCAGTGACACATGGGTAGTATCATTTTCATAATCTGTTCTGTTGTTTCCGAATCGTTCTGATATTTTAATGCGTGGATATTGGCGGCTAAGTTGTTCTTCTAATTCCTTATATTTTGACAATGAGCCAGAGAAGATAAAAAGGATATTGCCTAACGTTTGAGCATCATCAAAAAAGAGGGTGGCATTGTGAAGCTGCGGTTCATTAAACTGCTCGCCTGAAACCCGATAATAATTCCAGCTATCTAGTAACCCAGGT
Organism: Shewanella sp. NKUCC05_KAH; assembly: GCF_019345585.1. Taxonomy (NCBI): domain Bacteria; kingdom Pseudomonadati; phylum Pseudomonadota; class Gammaproteobacteria; order Alteromonadales; family Shewanellaceae; genus Shewanella; species Shewanella sp. NKUCC05_KAH. The sequence goes on along the minus strand of NZ_JAHKQZ010000024.1, from coordinate 60,939 downwards.
GTATTGTTTATGTATTTGAGCGTGTAGGTTTGTTGGACCTCTTGTAGGGTAGATTTACCTAAGGTGAGGCCGAACAGGGTGGTTTCGGCCTGAGCAAGTGAGCTTAATAAACACAGCAATAGTGCAAATGTTTTAATGATTTTCATGAGGTTATCTCTTTGTGATTAAAAGTCATGGCTATTATCACATTTTTGGTCCTGTATTAAAGGGACTTGATTGACGTACTGTTTCTGCCAATTTTTCATCATCACTTCGACTGTCTGGTGGTATTAGATTGTCTGAGGTAATTAGGGCATGCGCCGCTTCCGCATCTGCACGGGCTTGTTCCATATCGATGCTCTGAACATTTGAAGGTGTATGGTTGCGCTCTTCCTTCCAAACATCTTGTCTAATTTCAGTGTTCCCTTGCGCCGCATGGCCTTGGATGCGTTCAAATTCTCCTGTTTGATAGAGGCTGTCATTAAGCGGCGCAGCGGCATAATGTGGTGATTGCTGTTTATTGACATCAATGTCAGCAGCGTAACGCTCCTGAGCTTGCACAATTTCATCTCTGTTTTGCGGAAATTCATGATTTTTATATTGCTCAGCCATCGCTTTGACTTCGGGGCTGTTTGCAAATTCTTCGACTAGCTGGTTTCTCGTCTCTATCGCGTGAGGGGTTTCGCCCTTGATAACATCCATGGCATCACCGTTTTTACCTCTGGAACCTATAACGTAATTAACAAAGTCTTGATTGAAATCACGGCCCACACTGATGGAGCCACTTTTGACGCTATTGGCTGCATCAGTGTAACTTTGTGCTTCGGTGAGCTGAGATTGGTAGTTTTTAGCTTGGGTTGTTGCTTCGTTAATTCCCTGTAGGAAGCTTTGCGTTTCACCTGCATTTTTACTGTTAGTTTCGCTCGCTTGTTCGCCGCTACTATATGACTTCACTGTGTTAACGTTAGTGCTAAACTGGTCAAGGTAGCTTTCTTGGCGACTTGCACGTTCGCTTTCACTCATGCGCGAGCTGTTAGACTCATCGGTTGATCCTTTAGTGCCAGTATTGGCGGAAACATGTGCGCTAGAACCAAAAAATCCATCCCCAGGTGTGCCAACTTTTACCCCTGCTTCTGCGGCTATATACATAGTGGTTAAATCGCTTAAGGCTTGTTCTTCTGACACGTTAAAATCTTTGGCATAAGACTTCACTGTGCTACTCATATCTGAGAAGCCTTTGTTATGGGAACCACTGTCGCCGGTGGCGCTATTGCTGCCATAACTGTTCGATGTATTAACTCCGCTCATTTGACTTAACGCGGCATTGTTGACGCTTGCAATGCTTGTACTGACTTGCTCACCAGAAACCTTGCTGGCATTGATGCTATCAGTGGCTGATTGAGATAATGAGTTTGATAACACATCATTACCGCTGATGTTCACAGGCAAGCTACGACTTAAAGCATTTTGGCCACTAATGACCTGTTTGCCATCATCAAAGGTGGTGGTCTCATAGCCTGTTGCATCTTGCTTGGTGTTGCCATGAATACGTTCAACGCCAGTGGTGTCGATTTTATTGCCGTTGGTGTTGTTGTAGCTGTAGTTATCCACCTGAGCATTACCCAAATTGATATCACCACTTGCCGCACTCGCAGAGGTGCGCGCGTTAACGCTGCTCATCATGCCCGCGAACTGATGCGACATACTGCTCATTACCGACGCGCCGCCTTTCATGATTAACGGCACAATCACGGTTGGGACGCTCATCATTAAAAAGCCGGTCATGGCCGCATAGCGGGAATGCATTTCTTGTAAGGGATCTACGTTGCTTAAGGTGATCCCGCCGTAAATGTTAGTGATTTCGGTGGCGTTAAGGGATAAGCGTGTGGTCATGATGAAGTTAATGAGAGCAAACATCACCGGCCATGTGCCAAGGTAGATAAAGCCTTTGAAATAGTTGCCGAACACTTGAAACGTGAGCGAGGGGATCATGGCAATCGCCACCACTAAAAAGGCGACAGAGCTAAACAGCAAAAACAAAATCGATTGCAGCATGGGCAAAAATTCGCGCGCCTGCAGGGCCATTCCCGCCCACATCGATGTGGTTTGCATTTTGTTTTGCGTATAGGCGTAGTTGAATGCGGCGGCGGTGTTGTTGCTCACCGCTGCATCATCTGCAAGGCCATTTCGCAGGGCGTTAATCGTCATGTTTTGCAGCGTGATTTGCGACGCGCTTTGACTGATATTGGCGTATTTTTGATAACCACTGCTGATGCTGGTATTCAAAAAGCTTTGTTGGCTTGTGGCCTTTTCACCATAAATCCAACTGCCCAGTAACTTGATGCTTTTTGCGCTGTCTGCTTGGAATAGCTGCTTGAGGCGCGGAAGGGCTTCTTTGCAGGTAGGATAGTCATTAGGACCCATTTGAATCGCCCGTAGCGGCGAAGGGTTGTGAGTCGCTAGAAAGTCCCAAATATCCGGCGCACTGGCTAAATCTCGCCATGTGTATTTATTATTGAGTAGCATATCTCCGCGAATACAACTGCTGATGTAGTGCTGCCAATAGCCTTTAAGTTGGGTGTTTTCTATCTCGCTTTGTCTGGATAACTTGTACAGTTCAGAGCCAAACATCATGCCTGTTTTACTGTATTGTTGATCATCCGGTACGTGAAAAATATCTTCCACCGTTTGGGTGGTGGCATACATATAATGCGATGCCCATGAGGCCGGAAATGCCACTATCGCGGGCACATTGTCCACGCGATAGTTACCCGTCGGATTGGTTAAATCGGTAATTTGCACTGTGGCGGTGGTGTTCATGGCAAGCAATGGCACGGCAAAGTAAACCGCGCACCATTTCATAATCGCGTTATGGTCACGCTTGATGAAAAAGTGCAGCGCGGTGGCCACCACGGCAAACAGTGCACAGATGCTTATCATGCTGGCAAATGAATCGGACTTGAACAGCACGGCAATGGCATTCATCACTTGCTTGGCCACGTCACCGTTGCTGTACGTGAAAATCTCAACTGCCATGGTTATCGCTCCCCAAAATTCAAGTTGGACTTAGCTTTAGCGCTCATGGCGCCGGTTATTTGCTGTTTTATTTGCTGGTTTTGCATAATGAGCTGGTGCTGCGATACGGCCTCATTTTGAGCTTTAGCGGTGAGTCCTTCTAAAAAGCGGTTGGCGTTGATAATGTCTCGCTCGATACGATCAATGTCTTTGGGATCATTGTTGGTTGCCGTGATAGAAGATTTCACAATCGACAGCATGTTTTGCAGATAGAGGGTAATAAACTGCACGCTGATGATTTTGGCGTAAGTATTGGTTTGGGGCGTGAGTCCAGCTTCTAGTTCAGTGCGTAAAAAAGTCATGATGGGCAGTGTCGTGTATTCGAGCAGCGACTTGTCGTTATCTGTTAGTGGCTGGTCGTTTTGCATCTTACTGGCGATGCCTCTGAGCAAGGTATCTACACGGTATTGCAGGCCGTGGTTACTTTGGATCGTGATCGTTTGTTGTGTCGGTGCAAGACATTGATCAATCGCTTTATTGGTGCACTGATAGGTTTCGGCTTTGCCGCCTTCTAACAGACTATTAATCAGGTTATTGTTGTCGGTCAGCAGTGAGCCATAGCCGCGCGCATTGCCGGTCGCGTCATAAATATACGTGCCTGAAATCGACATGAGAAATTCTGCCAAGGTGGGATCGCTGGCAAGGAAGGTGTTTTTTAAAATGGCGGCCCAGACGATGTTGGTGTTTTTGCGCACCATGTCTTTTAGTGCGGGATCTTTCTTGGCGTTATCGAGCTGCTTATTAGCTTGGCCGCCCGCGCCGCATTCTTGCTGGCCAGAGACCCAATCTGCAAAGGCATTATTTTGTGTTCCCATAGTGGCACAAATGTATTTTTGACTGCCAACACCCGCAAACCCCGCCAGTGCCGAGACACCCGCTTGGGCACTCTCGCAAGAATTGATCGACTGATTGAGATACTTATCAGCAATGGCCGTTAGCGTGTCCTTAATCTGTTTGATTTGTGGCGCCCACGTCTGCAGGGCTAAATCGACGGCAAACGGCGCGGCGTTAGCAATGATAGCCTTACCTTGTTGCACCAGCGCGTCAGAGTTAATGTGACTGAATCCCCCCATAAACATATCAATACCGCCACAGCCTGCGGCAATGCTGGGCATTTGCACACTCACCAGTTGTGCGTCGCGAATGGGGCTACGCACAAAGAGATTGCCGCCGCTGTAATAGTTGGCGCTTTGGCCTTTGAATGAGCCCGGATTGGTCACGTTCGTGCCATAGCCCAAACCATTGAAGAAATCGTTTAGCGAACCTGAAACCCCCGCGCTATAGGCGTGTGTTGTCAGCAAACATGAAATAGTGACGCCAAGTAGTGTGCGTGTCAGTGCTAAGCGTTTCATGATTTACCCCCTGTATTGCCGCTTATGCTGCTATTAAGGCGCAGGTTTAGTGTGCGTAGCGCACGCAAGCAAACAGCACTTAACAATGCATGCACTGGGACGAGTACGAATTTATAAATGGCTAGGGCCAGTAAAATATTGATGATTAACATCGTGTCCATGAAGGTTGCTCCTAACGCATGCTTGCAATGACTTGTGGGTCATTGAGGGATTGAAGGTAACTTTGTTGAAGCTGCGAGGGCGTCACATCACCGACGGTTAAACGGACAAACTTACGGGTATTGACGTTGATTAAAAATGTGGCGGGCACTGTCACGCTGCGCGGGTTCTCAAAGAAGGTGGTGGCAATGTCAGGCGTGGAAGGAATAGGCACTTCAAAGCCTGCTATCCCTTGGTTGTCGAGCGAAAAGGCATAGGTATAGGTGCCAGTTTGCGCCGCAAGCTGTTTCAGTTTCGGGGCGAACTTGTGGCAAAACGGGCAATCAGAGCGAAAGAAAAACACTAACGCGTAATCATTCGGATTGGCTGCAACAGCCGCCCCCATGGGAGTCGCCTTCGCGTTGAAAGAGAATAGAAGAGTCATTAACATTACAGTGATGATGCGTTTCATGGGTATTTTCCGTTTAAAAGTCAGGGGCGAAATCGGTGGCCACGTTCAGGAAGCGGCCAAGTAAATCGTCTTGAGAGATAAAGCCATAAGCGAGCGGTTTCATTTCCCCCGTGCCAGGATTAACTAACACGAGTGCGGGACTAAACGGGACGTTTATGTGCTGGTCGTTTTGGCGGTTCTGCACGATGGCTGGCAGTGCTACACCATCGAGCGTGACGCCCAGTAGCTCAATGCCATGTTGCGTTGCGAACTGCTGCACGCTGGGCGCCAGCGCAATATCAATTTCTTCTTGGCCTTTGTAGACAAAGAACAGCCCCCATCCCGCATCGGCAAGGGTGCGTACTGCGCGCATCTTCTTGTTGCGCTCTAATGATAAATAGGTGCTTCTTGCCGCTTGTTCCGTCGGTCTATCTTTGGTGTAAGACAGCTCAGGGTTATCCAGCAGGACCTTTTTGAAGGTCATGCCAAACTCTGAGGATTTATTGCTGACGTACTGATTAAGCAGCATGGCCCTTTCCACTTTCTCGCTGTCTTGGCTGTTTATCGCCGCGTCATTGAGCGTGTCTTGGTAGTAGCTGTGAAACCAATCCATCTGCTCGGTGGGCGTCAGCGTTTTGGTGCGCGTGAGTGTGACGCTTGGCGTTTCGGCCTTTTTAGGTGCTTGCTTCTTGGGGGCAGTGGGTTCGTTATACCAGCGCCAGCCTTGTGCATCCGTGGCGTTTGCGCCGAGGCAAAACGTTGTCAGCATAAGGAGCACTAACGCGCTGCGCTTGTTGACCACCGCATCCCCTTTTTTTGTGGACAACCACGCCAACGGCGCGCGGCTTGACCACCGAAAAAAAGGCACTGCTGCGGCATGTTGTAAGCGGTTATTTAACAACGTCCTCATGGTTTGGTTCCTCCAACCGACTGTTGTAAGCGTTTTTGAATTTCGTCTGTGCTGGGCAGTTCGATGGCGTCGTACATGTCTTCATAAAAATCAGAAAAGTCCATTGACGACATATCAATGCGTTGCAGTTCGTTAGGTGAAAAGGCGCTGCAATCAGGATTTTTAGCGCTGCCGAAGTTTTTGCCCAATTGCGCGCGGCCCTCAACCTGCACAATGCGCGCGAGTTTGCTATCAAACGCGCAATAGGCTTTTTTCTTGCGGATACACACGCCAAGCACTTTCTCAGCACAATATTGGCCAAGTGATACGGTGAGCTTGTCCTCTTTGGCGGTACCCAGCGCTTTTTCTTCTTCACTGCAGGACGTTAAGCCGATGCCGTTACCCCAACCGCTGTCCTGACAACAATTGCTGATCCCCAGCGCTTTATCGCTGCACTCCATGATGTTGCCTTTGAAAATGATGGCGCTGTTTTCGTTGATGTTGGCTTTGTCTTTCACATCACCGGCTGCGTCACTGACGGCGGCCAGTCCTGCCGCAGCATGGTTAAAGTCAGTGCTGCGAGTGGCCGCAGGATCGTAATAGTCACCACTGAGCGCAAAGCTGTCTGCACCGCAGATAAGGCCCGTATCTCGGCATTGCTGTTTATCACATAGGCGTTGTTGTTTATCTTTAATGCAAACGCTGCCAAGTTGGGTGTCACAACTGGTCGATTGAATGCTGCAATCTGCGAGGGTGGAGCAGGTATTGGGGAAAGCACATTGATAGGTGGTTTGTTCTTTCCAGCAATCCAATGTCACGCTGATCCCATTAATCATGCGCGTTTCTTTACCCTCAATACATTGAGATTGGACTTGTTGGCACTCGGGTAGAACTGCGCCGCAACTGTTGTTGTAGCCAATTTCAACATTGTTTTCGGTGGTAATAAATGTGATCGGAAAGTTAGTTACACTCAGATAAAATGGCCAACCCCAAGAACCAAAGATAGTGCCTACGTTGACACTCATCGGCGCAGCTCCGCCTTGGTAGTTGCTAGCATTGAGTGAGGCATTGACGGAAGAGGGGCAAGCTCCGTTTTGGTCACAAGAACCGGCTTCTTTTTTTACGGGCACAGTCCCAATGACTACCGCATTCAGTGATATTTCAACTGAAATAGGATTCCCCCAACTTAAGAAGCCGCCATTGAAGCGAAGACCTGTAATGATCGCGTCAGGATTGGGCAATTCAACCGAAAATGGCGGTAGGCCATTCAATCGAAACGTATGCTCTTTATTTTGCGTTGATGTGCTTTTGACGAATGGCGTTAGGTAGCATTGCACCGGATTGTTGGTGGGCAAAGTACACGAGCGTGGCTGAGAATCGACCTCACAAACGAGCCCTTTTTCACAGTCATGATATTTAGATGAAATGCCGTGGCTGATATTGTAAGCATCATTTTGATAGCCAACGGCGGTATGGTATGCCGGATCGTTTTCATCGATCGTCGGGCGTCCCTTGTTAAAGCCGCTCGTCACGGCTTGGGCTTGACCATCCGTGCTCACGCCTTGCATTTTGGCGCTGTCCATGGCGCTCGGGTTGTTGTAGTAACGGCTTTCGCTCGGATTGGCGACTTCTTGCTGGCATGTCGCATCTTTGCATAGGCTGTTAACGTCAAAACCGGTGTAACCCGCTTTGTTCTGATTCTGCTTGATACTGTCTTTGGCCCACTGCACATTGTTGCGATAGTCTTTTTCGCTGTTTGCCGCCACAACAGGCAAGGCGGCGCTCAATGTGAGGATGGCACTTAGGATTAAGGCATTATTCAACTGAGTCATTTCGCCCCCTTTGCTAATGTCTTAGCTGCCACATCGGGAATGCTGCCGTGTTGTGCAAGTAAGTTCAGCGCGTCATACAACGAAACGTTGCCGTAAATCACGTCAAAATCATCGGTACTGCAGGGCTGTTTTGCCTGACATTTGTTGGGTCTTACAGCAACAAAGGCGGGTACTTGGGTAATGCCGAATTGCGTAAACCACTGGGGATTGATGGCAAACCCGCTCTGAATGGTTTTACCTTTGTTATCGATAAGGTGGTTCATCTGTTTAACGGTGGAGGTAAAGCCTTGAGGCAGTACACCGCGCACAATGAGTGGCACTTGTAAGTCTGCGCTTTGCATGAGCAATTGCTGCAAACTGGTGGCAGGCATACCCAACGACACAAATACCATCACACCATTAGCATCGGCACTGGGGTTGGGCTTGGCATCGAGCAACGGTGATAGTGCGTTGTCTAATTGGCCTTTGCTTTGTGCTTCGAACTGACGGGCTTTATCAAACAGCGCGGTTTGGTCTACGTTCAATGGGGGTAATGTGTGGCGTTCTCGCATCGACAGCGCTTTTAATTCGTCAATACTGTAATCCGTTTGGGCGAACACCTGTGAAATTGATCCAAGGCACAATAAGCTCACGAGCAGGGCTAAGCCTTTAAATGAATGTGAAAATAGGCTGTTATCCACAATTTTTGTGCATAAAGCGGTATATGTTGTTGGTAATTTGGTCTCAAACTTTTTCATCGAAAATCCCTCTCCTTCTTGGTCACAAAAACACGCAATTGCGTTTTTTGAAGTTGATAAAACCAAAGTTATCACCCGACACAGGGTTATCGTGGCCACTCTCCCATATCACCGTTGTGGTGGTGTACGGGTGTCCCCAAAGCGCATCGGGTATGGTGTTGGTCATTTGATAGCGGTAACGGGATTTGGGCATAAGTGGCATTGGCGTTTGATAACAAATCGCGCCATCTTCACCGTGGGATTCCCAAACGATGCCTTGGCGATGCAATTTGTAGTTCAGGCGCTCTAAAATCAACGTACCCGCCTGAATGGGCGTGTCGCGGTAATTGGTGGTGCCAGTCAGGGGGTAGGCACTGCCTTGTGAGCCCATACACCAAAACAGAAAATCAAAAGGCAATATGCTGTTAGTTGAGGTGGCCACGGCTTCGGTTGCACAGGCGAGTTGTGACACTAAATTGCCAAATAAAATGGCTTCGGGATTGAGGATAAATGACAACTCGTCATCATCCCACAGTGGATCTATCTCTGTTAAATAGGCAATGTCGAAATTGTCTGTGGCCATACAGGCTGCGCTTTGCATAATTTGCAGCCAATAAATTACTGGGTATTTGTACCAGTGCCCATGATAAAACGCGCCATCACTGGCATCGTTATCGCGACTTGTAACGCGACCGCCAATTTGGGGGGAATTACTCATGTCGAGCTTCATGCCCATGTTGACCATGCAGTAAGGGACGCGCGTCACGTCCACTAAGGTATCAGGCTCCCAGTAGCCGATATTCAAGCCAATTTGCATAAAAATAGGCGGCGGTTTGGGACAAAATGAAATGGGTGATACGGGGTTGCGCGTATCGGGTAGGCTCCCAGGAATAATAGGCACACTGCCAATGGTCATCGGGAAGATACACGACCAACAAATGTCGGTCATCGGGTTAACGAACGTGCCCGTACAGGCGGCCTGTGCGTTGGCTTGTGAAGGAATTAGACCCATCAATAAAGATAAGGCTACAAGCCACGCGAGTTTAATGTGTCGCATTGTTTGTTTCCTCCATGAATACAGGGAAATTTGACACATCCATTTCACGCACTTGCCACATCACGCCCTCTTGCTTCACGACACTTGGAACGCGCTTAAGTGTTAAGGCGCGGCTGAGGTTTCCTTGCTGGTCAAAGTAAACGCGCGCATCTAATTGGGCATGCAGGGTTTCGGGTTCGCCGCCCGTTAAAATCCATTTGATGTGTTGCTTTTCATGGGTTGTTGCAAACTCTTTGGCCCATAACACTTGCTGCACATCATCCCCATCAAAAAACACCAGCGTTTTACTGAACTCAAACTTACCGACGTTTGCTTTTTGTAGGGCGGGCCATGTCTTGGTATCAAATGGATTAACCCGTGTGCCTTTGGGATAAATCAGATTGCCATTCGCATCATTGATATCTTTGGCCAGCGTTAAGGTGGGATCGACTAAAAACACCTCTGGGGTTTTAGTGGTAATGAGCCCCACCGGACGAGGGCGCTTTACACCCGCTTTGACATTCTCTTGGAATTGCTCGCGCATACTGTCTAGCTCACCCGTTTTTTCAAAGGTTTGCAGACGGTTTTCAATCCACTGCAGCATGTCAATTTCAGCAATCGGGAACACCTGCCCTACGGTGCCGATAGACGCAGCCTTGAGCGGCAATAGTGGGCATAGCGCCAGCATCAGTAGCGCGAATTTATTCATTTAGGCGTGACCTCGCTAGATTGGGCACGGTTCGCCCTGTTTTGCGCATGAAGGGTGTGCAGTAGTGACTGCTGAATTTCTTGGGTGACATTCACGGCGCCACTGACGACGGCGGGGCTGACTAACACCACGACATGATTTTCGAGAGCGTATTCACGAACCACATCATCGAGTGTTTGGGTAAATCGAGTGATTTCTTTTTCGCGTTGTTCGTCGGATAGCTCGCTTTGACCGATTGATTGGTGAAAGCTCGCCACCGTTTCGTTAATGTCATACTCGACAATACTGGGTTCGCGCGTTACCCAGAGGGTTATCATGACGCTCAGCGTCACCAGCCATAAAAAGGCTTGAATAAGGTTTTTTTCCATTTTATGCGGCCTCTTTGTGGGTTGCTGCTGCGGACAAAATGGCATCAAAACGGGCCATATCATCGGGATAGAAATGTTGGGCTGTCAGTTCAATGGCATCGAGTAACGGCATGCCGCCTTTAATAAGGTTCTCACAATGCTCAAATTCTTTGGGTTCAGTTGAGAGCATGGCGCGCGACCATGGATCGGCAAAAATCCGGTGAAAGGACACTAGCCCGCCCGCTTTGAGCATGACGCAGGAATGACCCGCATCATTGGCGCGGGGGAATGACTTGATCATGTGTTGCTCGAAGGGCGAGAAGTGGTCAGGATGCTTGTTCAAGAAATCCCCAAAGCCATCACCTTGGCGCAAGGTGATATGAATATCTGAACTGTTCAGTGCCGCTTCGGCCTCGGCGTTGGCAAAGAAGTCGTTCATGCCTTGCGTTACTGTGGCAAAGCTGCCGCCGAACTTACGCACTGTGCGATAACCTTCGTTGATGAAATCCTTACTTTGCGCATTCGCGCCGCTCATGAGCGACCACGCTTCTTCAATCACACAGATTTTCGGAATAGAACGTTGGCCCGATAAGTACATTTGTTGGCTAATCGTCACCATCAACGCGAAAATCACCGGACGTTGTAGCTCGCCTTTAAATCCATCGAGTTCAAGCGTGGTGATATCGATATTGGGATCGAGCATCGAGGGCTTATTGAAAATTGCGCCATGAATACCGCTTGAACAGAACTTGTTTAATTGCGCGGCGATATCACTGATACGAGTATCGTCATTTTTTTGCGCGGCAATGTCATAGAGTGCCTTTTGCACATCGTCAATCAGCGTGTCGTTACCGCATTTTTGCCATGCCAGCAAAATAGCATCGCCGAGTAATGCCGTCTGAAATCCGGTGAGCTTTTCATCAGGTGATGCCATGGTGGCGATAAGCGCGGTGATGTTTCCCAACACTTCGGTGATGGGATCAATGGCTTGACCTTCATCATCGAGGATTGGGCCAAAAGTACCCGCATCCCGCACGCTTAAAACTTTGCCTAAGTGGGTAAACGGGTTTAGGAAAATCTGCGAACTATCGAGATAGACGCCGCCTAATGTTTGAGTGAGTTTTTTGTAACTCTGACCCTTGTCAAGAATCCATGCCTTGCCCCCTTTGGCAAAAATCGATTTTACTAAGGCTTGCATGAAGAATGACTTCCCTGCCCCTGAGCCGCCCGTGATGGCCATGTTGTAGTTATCACTGCCGCAGTTAAACGGATCGAAATAGCTAATTTGATGGCGCATTGTTGGCAAGAGTAACCCTGCGGATAAGCGTTTGTAGTCTGCAACAATCGGTAAAAAGTTCACCAAGTTTGAGGTTTTCATCATGAAACACAGGCCCGCTTTTTGGCTGTCTTTCATAAAGCCTTCGCTCATTGAGAACGGGAGGGTGGACAGTGTGCACATGCCTTGCAGTTTATTGTTTCGGATTAAATCAATGCCTGCCGTGCGAAATGTCGCAATCGCCTTTGAGGTGTCGTGGCGGTGCTTCTCTTCTGTCGTATACAGGGTGACATTCAATGTCATGGTGGTGATTTTAAAGGCGTGTGAGCTGAGTCCTTTTTGTATCTCCTTGCGTTCAGCCAGTTCATCCGCGGCACTGGGGATTAACAACCGCATAGGGGAGTTGACCGTTTTCGTTAGTGAGCCAATTTTGCTGTCGTTACGGGTTGTTTGCTCACCCGTTTTATTAATATAAAACGACACGCTGACACGGTAAGGGCATTGAACACTGTTCATGGTGTAACTGAGTGATGCAATACAGTTGGGAAACGCATATAGCCTAAAGTCGTTCGGCAGCCCTTTAAGCCCTAGATTGATTAGGGTGGTATCGACACTGTTGTCTGATTGCATCGGTGTGTGACGGATATTGACCGAATCACGATTAATGATGAACTCACTGTCAGGGCTGAGAATTTGGGTGTTGAGAGGTTGATACTCGTTATATTTAGCGGGTGTGACGCGATCTTGTTGATGCGAAAAATTTAAGTGTTCGCGGCAATGCTCAATCAGATCGTCAGCGCCTAAGCGGCGAATGTGCATGCCTGTTTGCGCCAGTTCTGACTCAACGCCAAGACGCATATCCAGCAGTGCAGGCATGTCCTCGGTGGTTGAAACAAAGAAAAACCCTTTGGTGTTCTTTAAATCGTAGTGGTATGCGCTGCTGAGCTTGGTGCCAAAGCCTTTGGTCGAACTGTGTTTGGCATAGATAGCTTCATTATTAGCAAATTTATCGCAAATGGCATTGCGACCACTGAGCAGCGCTTGATTTTGCTCGATGAGTTCACCGACTTGGTTGTTACCCACCATGACGAATTGATAGTGCCATTTGTCGCCCTCTGGCAGTGTGCACACCAAGGCGTTCATGGTTTTGATCAAGTCGTCATTAGCCCCGCCAAACAGCGAAATGGCAAAGCCAAAACCAAGCGTATTGGCATTTTCAAATACTTGTTCGGCATCATCATAAATGCGATAGGGCAATTCATGATGCAGATGGTTGTGCTGCTGTTTGCTGCTGGCATAGAGTGCGCCGAGATCGTCTTTAATACGTTGTTTCATGGCTTAATCCTGCTTGATGTATTTGGCAGGTCTACCCGTCCAACGGCTCTTATCGACCACGATGTAGACATCGCTGGTATCAACGTAATCACCTTGCTCATTGAGATACGGGAAGATTGTTACTTTTTGGACTGACTCAGAGGTGCGCAGCGGTACACCGTGGCGGTCGCGGCGTGGCAATGGGATAAAGTCTTGTTGTTGGCTCGCGAGCTTGGGAAGTGCAGTTGTGCTTTGGCCGCTTAAGGCCGTCACCGCAGGGCTTTGTGCTTGTGGCTGATTGAACACACCACTGTCGGTAAGTTGCCTCACTTCCATCATATTGGTACAGCCATTGATGCCGCCCACCTTATCGCAGGAATAGTCACCATCCAGCCCTGCTGCACAGCCACTTAATAGCCATGAAGCCAGTGCGATAATACCGGTGTTACGTAATGCATTTTTGCTCATGATTGGGTTCAAAATGTCACTCCTTAAATGAATTAATTCGCACGGCCAAAGGCTGAGTTAACTGGGGGGCGTTGGCCTTGTTGGTTATATTGCTGCTGTGGTGTAGGCGTGTTTGCGCCTTGGGCCTGCGGCTTAATATTCCCTGGCATCTGTTCTAAAAGTGGGTTGCTGATCGTGTTGAGGATTTGCGCTGTGGCACTGACAGGATTTTGGGCTTGTTGCGCTAGCGCTTCTTCGTATTCTTGAATGCCAACCGGATCGAGTGGGAAGCCTTTCAGGAAAACGATGTTGACGGTATTGCCTGGATTTAGCTCAATAATCGGGTGGTATTGCTCAGCTAATTTGATGTAGTAATCAGCAAGTTTGCTACCCACGCTTGAACTGGCACTGCCGGCTAAGTTGAGCAGTGCATCGGCCCCATTGACGCTTGAAGTTGACCCTAGCGCTGAGTTCGATGTGGTTTGGCTCAGTGCTTTACCTGTCTCACCAATGCCCGTCAAAATGCCGCTAATGCCCGCCATTTGAACGATTTTGCCGTTCTTCATAATGGCAGTACCGCGAATGCCATTGCGGCCATAGTTAAATACGGTCGCCTCGACAGGAATGTCGATGATTTCATCTTCAAAAATACAGCTGAGGCGAGTGGTGCGCACAATGCCGCGACTCGATGAGATTTCCCCGTAAGCTGCACCGAGAACCGTGCAGTTATTGAGCTTTGAGGGCTTGCCGTTAGGTAGTACACCTTGGTTAGTGGTTTGGAATACCATCGGCACCGTATCGCCTTGGCCATTCACACCCGCATTGGCATCTGCGCCGCCCGTAACGACAGCCGTTACAAACGTACCTGCAGGAACATAGTTCTCAGGGGTGCGTTTTTTCGGCAGGTTTTCTTCTGGCGTTTCCCAATTTAATGCAAAGGAATCGATGCCATTTTGGGTTGCAGGTGGCGGGATAGCGCCGCCTTGATAGGGGGCAGCATACCCGCTTTGTCCGTCACCCACGCTCGGGCGTGGTGGCAGCGTTTGTTCACCTAAGTAGCGTGTGCTTTGCCTAACGGGATAGGCAGATGCATCGATGCCCTCTGTCGAAAATTCATCGGTGACATTGCTATGCTGCATTGCATTTGCGGTAGCGGCATTAATCTTATCATCAATTCTTTCAGACACGGTCAGTTGGAACGTCTCTAAATTACGCTTTAAATCAAGGCGATTAGCTTCATTGCTGCGCTCAATGGCTTGCATGCTGCTCAGCATTTTATCAATCGTTTTTTGTTGCTTATCTAAGGCAATTTGTTGTGCGGTGAGCGCAGACTGATTGTCTTTCTCGGTGAAATCTTTATCAATCACGGCACCAAAATCGATTGGATTGCCCGCTGCGGTTTCAGGAGCACGTTTTGGGGCAGACATATAGGCGTCGCCCGCTAAATAGAGGGCACCGAGTACCGTGGCCCCCACCCCTGCAATCACCCAATTGCGTTTTTTATTGGCTTCATTTAACGCACTGCCTTGCTCAAAGTCGGCTTCGGGGTCTTTTTTGAAGTAGTCTAGGAGTTGCTTCATTGCATGCTCTCCCCGCCCGAGACCACAAAGAGGTGGCCTGTTTGCTTTGGTGCCAATTCATAGGTTGATAAGGCAGCGGCTCGCGTCGTTGGGGAGTAGAACTGCGCCGTGGTGAGGGTGACAGGGAGTGCTGCGTGATTGGTTACGCGATAAATGATGCCGTTGAAATGCTTACCTGTGAACACGAAAGCAGGTTCTGTCGTCAGTCCTGCTGGTTTGGGCATTTGTTGCTCATTTAAGCGAGTAAACATCGCGTCATCGATAGATGTTTCCGTGCCTCTAGGCTCGTTATTTGTCGGTTCTCGTTCAGCAGGGGCACTAACTACATGCACACGATAACCGTCAATCGGTTTGCCTGTGTTCAGGTAACGGATCATTTGCGCGGTAAACTCCGTCATCATTGTGGGGTAAGGGGTTTTCTTATCGAAAACGGAGGGTTGTTCTTCGCGATAATGTTCTGCAGTGAAGATAGAGGTCACGGCAGGAATGGCTTTAGGGCTGATGAATAAGCCGAAATGTCTGCCCTTTTCTGTTGATACATAGGCTGTGAATGGCATGGCCAGATTGAGGTTAACGCGCGCTGCACCGGATTTATCCGATTTCGTGCCAGTGACAACGCAAAATCCTTCTGGACAATCAATCGAGGTGATTTTGTCTCCTTCCACGACTAAGCGGTTGATATCAACACTCGACAGCTCGATAGGAACCGTTTCGCTGTCATTGAATCCATAGTGTTTTGGGGGCGTATTTGCCGCTAACACGCTCATAGGAAAAAGCGCGCAGGCTGCGAAAACAAGTGGGTTAGCAATCTTCATTATTTAACGTCCTTTTGCACTTTCTTAATGGCTTTGAGCGACAGTTGGCCATGGTCATAATTCATGGCAATGATGTAGCTGATGGTTTCGGGTTCTAGCGCGCGTTTGCCCACATATTTGTTTAACGTGCCCGTTATTTTGACGAGACGATCATCAAGGGCAATTTGGGTTTCATTGATGGTGAAGTGACTGCTGATGTTTTGTTTTTTAATCATGGCGGCATCTTCAACCAGTAAAGGTTGCATCTGATGCCAATCAGCTTCATCGATATAGCTCGCGAGCTGTTTGTACTGATGGTCTACCGAAGCGGGCGTGACATTGAGTTTTAGAAAGGCAAAGTATTCGGCCATTTGCTGTAAATACGGTTCATCTATAGACGTGTCTGATACGGTAAAGGCTGCGCTGATGGTCGGTGGTACAACGGTGCGGCTTTTATTGAAGTAGGCCATCCATACAATACTTGCTAGGACCGTGTTACTGATCATGGCTACGGTAAAGCCGATTAACAGAAGCGTGTTGAGGGATTTTGCAATGCGGATAAAGTCGATTTTGTTCTTTTGTAACATGGGGCATCCTTAGGGGGATAGGCCCCCTAATTCACATCATTTAACGTAACCAGTAGCGGCGACAGGCCGCAGGTGTTCGTTTTAAAAATGATGCGCTAAATTCTGCAGGGGCATACCAATAGGCGGTGAGGCGTAACACGCACATGCCGTATTGCGATTTCATTCTGCGCATCCCTAAAAACCATGAAGAGGCTAGTACCATGCCAATGAGCGCGTGATCCATCATGAATAACACGGCAAAAAAAACTAAGGCTGGGACAAGTTCATCCATCGCGAACCCTAATAGCGTAGGGGTGTTGTTGAGGTGTTTAGGGATGCTAAAAAACTGAGTGGGGTTATCCACGGTCTATAGACCTACGACCTTTAACCCAACGTTGATGAAAATGATGCCAACGATAAAACCCCCGATGGCTTTTCCCCAGTCTCTGGTTAAAAATCCCGTGAGAGCACCTACACATAAACCCGCCACCAGAATGGCAAATTGTGCTGTTGAACCTGTGCCAACGGTATCAACAATCTCATTTTTAGCGGGGGCGAATATGTCTATGGCATGTACATCCCAAGACAACAGCAAAGTAGCGACGACACAAATGATGAATAGGAAAGTGCAGCGCATTATGAATATGGTGCTATCACTGGGTATATGTTTTGCGAGTCTTAGAATTTCTTCGTTTACTTCACTTTGTTGTGCGCTAGTTTGTTGGGTTTTGGTAGTCATATAACACTTCCTTAGTATTGCGATCCCATTTTGGGATCGTGATGGTAAAAAATTATGATTTGTCGGTTCCGATTATTCCCATGCCCATATCTTCGAATCGATTCAGGTGATCTTTAAGCCTTGCTTGAGCTTCTTTTCGTTTAGAACGTTCATTTTTCAAAGCCGATTTAGTCAGTAGTTCATTGAACTCTGCTTCAAGTTTTACGTTAACGTGGGTTGGTTTTAGGTCCATTAGTAATTAATTCCGGTACTTAATTGACGTAATATTGAGCGGATACTAACTTGATATTTCTGTGAAGTAAAGTTTAACTTTATCTGAGTAAAGGCACAATTTATATAACTCGCGTGATACTTGATACAAACTATCAAGCCTTTAACAAATATGAGCAGCCATGAGCAGCGGAATAGGTAAAAGAATTAAGGAACTGCGGGTTAGTAAGGGATACACACAAAAATCGTTAGCAAAAAAGTTATCAGTTACGCCAATGGCTATTTCACAATGGGAAACTGACAAAACTGAGCCAAAGGGTTCTCATTTGAGAGCCTTTTGTACTTTATTTGACGTTAGTTTAGAGTGGCTTAGTACTGGTTCAACTAAAGCGAGTGTGAATTTTGATAGCAAGTTAGGTAGTGTTTCTGTGCCATATGCAGAAATTCAAAATTTAACAAGAAGTGCAATTGGTTCACATTTTGTGATAGATGCTAGCTTTCTTGACGGTGTAGACATAAAGAATGCACTTTGTATTGAAGTTATCGGTAATGCAATGGAGCCTATACTGCCTGATTTGTCTTTAGTGATAATAGATACAAGTGATACTTTTATTAAAGATGGTAAGTATTATGTTTTAAAACAGGGCGATAGAGTGTGGGTGAAAATATTATCATATACATCGTCAGGGATTAGGGTTAAAAGTTTTAACACTGACTACAAAGATGAGATTTACACATTTCAGGAGTTTGCAAAATTTGAAGTAATGGGAAAAGTTAAATGCCAAATTACAACTAGATAAAGTTAATCTATAGTTGAAAAGTTATTCGTGCTAACCTACAATTACTACAGATTTTGAAGCAAAAGTGCATTACATAGCACGCTACTACATAGTTATCTATGTAGTGTATTTTTCAAAATTAGAGTGTGTTGGGGGTGGTTCCCTGACGTGAAGCATTCGACAACAAAGCCGACTTACCACATGGGTCGGCTTTTTTGTGCCTAAAATTCAAGCCATTGAAAGATCGTTGATCTTTGCGATCGATCAGATTATAGTGATCTGCAATGTTTGAACTAACCATTCAAACAGCCCTAAAACATGTGGAATCAATATAATGCCTAATTATTTCAATGGCTGCGTACTTTTGCAGCACCCAAATTTAAGACACTTAAACCCCATATGCCAGCGTCAGTTGATCTTGAGATCATCTTTTCGTGAGTGCGTTGTGGTAGTGTCTCATGCAAAAATCTAGCGCAGATAAAGCACGTCAGAAGCGTCAGAGACTACGAAACGAAAAACGCGCAGCTGCTCTTCATGTAAAAAATAATAAGCATGATGTGGGCTCGAATGCCTATAAAGCTAGTCTTGACGGTTTTAAGCTTAAAGGTAGCCGTTTACCTCGATATTTTAATGTGGTGATCAACAATGCGCGCCGGCTGATTTATAGCCGAAAGTTAGACGTTGATAATGGTGGCGTATCACGAACTATGTCAGAACGTACTAAGCGAAAGCTATTTGAGATATCAGTTACATTGATAACTACATGCGATCTTATGAGCGGCCAAGTGGGTAAAGCTAAAAACATAGGGTTCGATCCTACCAGCCATGATGCACTCATGCTTGCTCACGCTAAGCGCTGGGGTGAAGCGATACCAAGCTCAACTTGGTATCGCTTTATCGATATGCTTAAACTTGCAGGCGTCTACCTGGTTCAAGAAGTTAAAAAAGCTGACGAAGAAGGTACTATTCGTTCTCGCGCAGCTTATAAGTGGCTATCACCTCAATTTTTACAATCGATCGGTGTTTATTCCGATGATATAAGAGCGCAAATTAAGTTTTCGTATCAAAAAGCTCTTGATAATGGTTTATCGTTTACATGGCGCTGCTTCAAGCGGCAGCTGCCATTGAGGCAACGATTTACGGCAGATATGTTTTTCTCCTCTAACGTTAATCCCCCCAGTACGCATTAATCGCTATTTTAAGCTTACCGTCATATGGCGGCGTCCTTCCCTACCCCAACGATAAATAACAGCTAATTTTGCTAGTTAAAGGCTTACATTTCACTAAATTTTCATATCTCTCTGATAGCGATTGACGTTAACTCGTATGTTTTTCCCATAGGTTCGAATCTCTTGTGGATAAGGTATGTATATCCTTATTAAATTGGGAGTAAGAAAAAGGAGTAAAATTCGGGAGTCCAAAAGCTTTTTTCTTTTAAGAGCTTACTTATTAGTAAAAGATAACTTATTAAAAGGAATCAAAAGCAGTGGATAAATCCACTAAACACATAATGCCTCGCCAATTCCTAGCTAACGCTAGGGGCGATATCTAAAAGCAGCGCTGTAAGTCAATTTTGTCTACGACCGTTAAAATTCAAACGCGCTGTATAGTCAGTCGTTAAAGAAAAAAGCGTCTAGCAGAAGGAATTTTGCAAGCTAAGTGCCAAAGTGCCAAAGTGGCGAAGAAATGGTGTGAAACTGAGATTTCCAAAAGCAAGAGGAGTTGATTCATATAAAATGGTTGAACCATTTTATTATAAGATCACTTGAGTATGAGAGAAGTAGCAAGAAAGATTAAAAATTGATAAAGGTATTTAGACCTGGCATTAAAGAGCAGGAACTTAATCCCTGCTCTCTATGGGTTTATTGTTGGAGTGTTAATTGTTTAAATACTCGCTGTTGTAACCAATCAGGTTTCGTTACTAACCATTGAATCAACAATCCCGATGGGATCATTGGTAAGTCAATTAGACGCGCTTTTTCAATTTGGTTATACTGAAATTGTGACATAAGTTTAGTTACCTTTATCCTAGGTTGTGGCACAGGCCAGTGATGATCTTGACCATCATCATTGGCCGTATTTTTATCCATCATTTCTCATTTCAATACCCTCAACTTCCGTATTTCGTTGTTTGGCCACATTAACAGTCTGACCAAATTCAGGTATTTTTACCTTTAAAATAGCAATTCCGTCGAATATGAGTATACACCTTAAATATTAAGGTATACACTTATATTTAATTATTTAAGGAGAATTTCATGGATAGCATGCAAACAACAGAAACTTTTCAAGTGCTTAAAATGGGGGCTGATGCCTATATTAAGCGACGTAACCAACGGTTATTGTCTAATCACCGGAAAGAGTTGCGAAAATTTACGCGTGCGGAAGCCTTTACCTATTTGGACATTGATGCAAAAACACTTGATAAATATGTATCTACAGCAGATTTTGATCCAAGACGGCATGAAGATTCTCAATGGCTAATCAACATAGAAGAAATGTATCAGTTACGAGATTTGCTACCAGAAAACTTGCGTAAAGCATCTAAATTTAAGCGCAGTGATAACCAAAAAATGCAGGTTATTGTTATACAAAATCAAAAAGGTGGTGTTGGTAAAACAGTTTCTGCCGCAACAATCGCTTCAGGCTTGGCAACAGAGTTTCATCAAGAGTATCGAGTAGGCCTTATCGATATGGATGGTCAAGCTACTTTGTCCATGTATTACGCTCCTGAAGCGGATCTAGAAGGTTGTTTATCTGTTGGCGATCTTATGATGAATAATTTTGATCTAGATGAAGGTGAGACACTTGAACAAGTCGTTTCAAACGCATTCTTATCTACAACTATACCTAACCTCCGTATTTTGCCGGCATCACAAAGTGATAGAGCTATTGAAGGTTGGTTTCATGAACAAGTATTTGGTCAAAAGTTAAAGTCTCCTTACTCCCTTTTGAACACGATCATCAATGCTGTTCAAGATGAATTTGATATCATCATTATCGATACCCCTCCCTCATTAGGGTATGCAACTTATAATGCTTATTTTGCTGCTACCAGTGTAGTTTTCCCGTTGTCCATCACAGAAAACGACATTGATGCTACTTGTTCCTATTTTAGTTATATCCCTCAAGTGTGGGCTTTATTGGCTAATGCGAATCATCATGGTTATGACTTTATGAAGATTTTAATTACCAATCATCGTGATAGCGCAACAACAACTGATCTAATGAATAGTTTATACGATCATTTTGCGCCTTATATGTACTCAAATGAATTTAAACATAGTGAAGCTATTCGTCAGTCATCTTCGTTGCTTTCAACCGTGTTCGATATGTCTAAGAGTGAATACCCGAAGAGTAAAGCGACGTTCCAAAGTGCACAGCAAAATTGTTATGAAGTAACCAGCCAAGTTCTAAGAGATATTGTGAACGTCTGGCGTGAACAGGAGCAAGCATAATGGCTAAAAAACGCGGAGTAATGAGCCCGCTAGGTAATGCTGTTGGTGCCGAAGAAGCACAAAAAAATGCTGCCAAAGCTAATATTGAGTCTTTAAAACGCCAAATAACTACTGAAATTGAAAAAGTAAGTGAAGACGTAACGTTATCTCTTCAAAATTTATTTGGCCTTGAATCTATAGGTAAAAGCTTCTTATGGCAATTAGCTTCGGGTGCTACCGCTACATTTACCGAAGCAACGTTATCATATGAACAAGTTCGCGATAGTACCTATGTGACTTTTGATGTTAACGGGCGTGACCAGGCATTATTAAATGCAGATTCTCTACAAGATCTCGATTCATTAGCCTTTCAGCAATTTTACCCAGCAGTTGCTAGAGAAGTGAATGGTAAACTCGATGTGCTAGATGGTTCTCGACGCAGAGCTTGGTTTTTACTGCAAAATGGTGAAGTTGATATATTTCGCATACTGGTAACTAAAGATGATATTTCACTTTCAGATGCTAAAGCTCTAGCTAAACAGCTCCAAACCGCAAAAGAACATAACCTACGTGAAATAGGCCAACAATGCTTATCTTTGGAAAAAGCGAATCCTAAGATTACACAGGCTGAAGTAGCTGCTCAACTTGGAATGAGTCAGGCTGGTGTGAGTAAAGCTTTAAAAGCCGCTAAGGTCGATGAACGTTTAGTGAAGCTTTTTCCTGTAGCTAATGACTTGTCACATACTGACTACGCTTTGCTTAACAAAGTTATGGAAGTATATGAATTTGAAGATGAATTAGTATCATTCATAAATGATTTGACTAAAAAAGTTGTCATTATTCAGGCTGAATATTCAAGGGAAGAACGAAAATCCGCTATCACCAAAGCGATAAAATCAGGACTTCAGACCGCTAAAGATATGAAGGATAAAGCACAGGTTAGTGTTACTAATCTTGCGACATTTGACAGCTCAGGTATTTATGCAAGAAAGCGTATCAAAGGGCGCAACTTTGCATATGAATTTGGTCGACTGTCATTGGATATTCAACAGCAGTTAGATGTTGCTATTGCTGATGTTTTGAAAAAAAATAAATTTAACACAACATCTGATTTTTAATTTTCAGTAAAATTTTAATAAGATTATTACTTCGATCTTGATACATAATACGTATAGTACACTTATTACATACTAAATAGCTCTGGTCACACCTTACATATTACCGACATATAGCAGTTGATAACTTATGATTATCTACTGTTATCGATTATTTCGCTGTATATAACTTTGGTTTGAGGTGTACTGAAAATTGCGAATAATTTTTTGTACTACAGGGCTGACACTGGTTTGGTTAATCCACCAACAGAGGGGACAAGGTGAACCGCAAGATGACCGGTAATAAAAAAAGATATTATTAATGCGCTGGATACTATTTTTGCTGCTATTGCTATTTACCACAGTTGTCAGATCGTCACAGTCGGTCCAACCCTAAAAATCTCGAATGGCGCCATATGGTCGGTTCCTACTCAGATAAACTTTATGTACCCTGCAAACAGCGCATAAATACTGAGACGTTAGCTCAATGAGGTATTAATGAGCAATTATATTGATCCAAAGGATTTTTCACACTTTCTCGATTCTCAGAAAGGAGAACGAGAAATGTCCAAGTTTATAGAGGAAAACCCTGAAGTCTTGTATTGGATTTTTTGCCGTTTGAGCGGTCATTGCAGGTTTATGTTTCGTGAGTTTCCCTTAGGAAGCCAATATATTGCTGACTATGTAATTCTGATGCGTACAAATTTAACCGTGGCTATTCAATATTAAGGATGTTTATGTTTAGTTTTTTCAGAAAAAGTAAAATTGAGTACGGTGCAAAAAAAGCATTGGAAGAATCAGGAGTTAATGCTGCTAATTACGCAGACTATTTCAGATTCATTAAAGGATTAGGTTTTATTAATGCATTGGATGCATCAAAAGAGGCATTAACCCTGCCAATGCAGAGTATTTGCTTTGCTTTTGCAACTTTAGATCTAATGCGGTTGTGCTGCCAAATGCATGGGCAAACTTCAAATTTAGTAGTTGTACAGCAATCTTTGGATTATTTAGCAGAAGCATTGAGATTTCAAATTTCAGTCTCGGCTAATCCAGAGTACAGTGAGAGAAATGCTAACATTCTTTTAGACGCTATAACAAAAGATGCTCGTAACTTCATAAAAGAGAGCGCTCAGTAATGGTTAAGTGTAAATGCGCGCATAACAAGGCCAGTCAATCTGATCTTCAAATTCCGTCTTCATTTTTGCAAAGTAATACAAATAAGTAGCCAACATTTTCAAGCAGTTGCTGGCGGCGTTTGATATTTACAGGGAGAGCGGATTTGGAAAAGGAAGCAGAGATTTATCAGAGGATTGGTGAGTTTGTCGTTTCTTTTCAATGGATAGAGAACAAGCTTAGAGAAATTGGTTGGTTTATCCTCGACCCCGAAAGGAGAGAGTGGCCTCCTAAAGAACTTCGGAATCTCACGAATAATGACCTAATTAACAAGGTAGATTGTCTTTTCAAAGAGGCGTTGCCGAAATGCAAGCTAGACCAAAACCTAGAGACTGAAATCGATCAATCGTTCAGCCAGATCGTTAAAGACCTTCATCAAGTTCGAAAGGATAGAAATCGAATACTTCACTCCGCATTCATAGAAATTAAAGCAGGTGGGGATGTCCAGGCTATTATCCGGTCAAATCCCAGCCTCGGTGTTGACGAGGAGACAGGAGAGCCGAGTTTTGACCAAGAAGCGCTGACATCTGAGTCGTTTGCTTTAGAAATGCAAAAAATGGCAGTAATTGCTCGATTTTTAAGCATGGCTTATATTCAGCTAATTCATCGGTATCCAAATGGAGGCGCCTAACAAAGCACTGAAAATGCAGATGGCTAACGCCTCAGTTTAGTTTTGCGGTTAATCAATAGAAAATTTTATCCGCAATTCATGTGTTAGAACGAATGAGCTAACTCGGAAATGATTCAGACTTGCCTAGTCTGGTTCGCGGGATAACATCCTGTCATAGATATCAACTAATTATCCTTCAAACGGTATAAAAACCGCTACCGCAAAAAAGCAAGTTCCTATAGCATCATTTATATCCATTTACACGGATGTGGCAGCGGCCAAGTCCAACAAGCGATTTATGCCCTGCAAACAGCGCTGCGCATAAATACTAAGACGTTATATTACTAGGAGGCTGTGGTGGAACATCAGTTTAAAATTCACATTGAGAGTCCCTATAATCCGCTCACACTGTGGTTAAGGCGAGAAACGGTACTCTTTCGAATTGAAATTATGAAAGACGTATTTATAAAAGTTGAGAATTTACATCGAACAGAATACGAAACCCTAATAGAAAAAGATAACTTGGAATATGAGACGACACAGGATGAAGATGGAAATTACAACGATGTGTTTCTCGCTAAAATCCGAGAATTAGATCACTTCTTTTACCGCAATCATCGAGTTTCCACAATCTTAACTTTGTATGCAATGTTAGAAAGCTCGATGATGAAAATCTGTCACTCAAAGCAAAATGAATGCAAATCACCTTTCTCAGTAACTGACTTATCTGAGTCGGGTGTGACACGCTGCAAAAATTACCTGAGCAAATTAAGTGTCGTCGACTTTAAGGAAGAACCAAGAAAGGGATATTGGGATAGAATTTCATTTCTGGGTACTTTACGTAATTTCTTTGCACACGCAGAAGGCGATCTTGATTCTACCTTCAATCTGAGTAAAAAAATGATCGATGCAATTAAAAGAGGCGATATAGACGGTCTCCATTTTGAGGATGGGAACACCTTAATGCTTACTGATAGTTTTGTGTTGAGAGCGTTTGAATCTGTTGAGGCTGCATTATTAGATCTTTGCGAGAAGTAATATAACAAACTGTTGAAAGTGGGCAAAATTTTTTGGCTTAATTACGCTCCGCTTCACATTCTAGCCAACAAAGTTTTCCCATTAACATGGTGTTATAGCAATTTAAGGATGACTATGTCTGAAAGTTCACGAGTTGAACAGCTAAACTCGGAAATTGAGTCTTATTTAAACTACAGGAATCAATTGGTTGAGGGTGAAACCAAGGTTTCTGAGGGACTTGATAAAGCTGTGCTTGCAATTTCAAGTGCAGGTCTAGGTTTAACATTTACCTTGTTTGATAAGCTTTATATTAAAGGTAATGTTGATAGCTTGATATTTGCAAAATCGAGCTGGTTATTTTTTGTAATCTCGGTGTTCTTTGTTTTATCTAGCCTGCTGTTTTCAGGACACTTGTATTATCGAAATAGGGAACTTTCAGATAGCATTATTCAAAACAGAATGAGTATTATAAGTGCGCTTCAAAACAGAATAAGTATTATAAGTGCGATTCAAAATGAAGATGACGATGTTCCTGAAGAAGAGGTGTTTTCTGAGAATAAAAAACTAGTTCTCATTGCTCGCCTTTCACATTACTTTGGTGCGATAGCTCTGTTTCTTGCTATTGCTATGTTTGGACTATTTGTTTTCCACAATACGGATTTTAAAAAGCTTGAATCAAATCAAGTAACAGAAATTGGGCAACCAACGAACACATTGGAGATAAAAGAGAATGAATGATAAAGCCCCACCTAGACCAGTTGATCAGCCAAGAGAAACTCCAAGGCATGCAGTCCCACCGCCGCCACCTCCTCCAACGAGACCAACACGACGCGGTTAAAATTGCTATAACAAACGCCTCAAAGGGACTGTCAACGCGTAACGTTTTCAGTCCCAATGAGTCGCGGTGGTTACAGTTGTTGTGTTTGAGTTTCGTGGTAATGTGTTACCAGCCCCTTAGTCGGTCGTAAAATCTATAGAAATTTTAATCCGAAACTTACGAGTTAGAGCAAATGGTCTATCACGCTTTTGTCCAAAATCGTGTTAGTGAATCAGACTTGCCTAGTTTGATTCATGCGCGTAAAGCTGCCATTTTGTGTTAGCTTCGGATTATGCGCTTTCTGCCCCAATGCTTGCTGGCACTATGGAATGGTCAACAAGAATGCCGCGCTCAGCCATCATCTCCTCAAGGTCACGCAGGCTAAGAGCATAGGCAAGGTACCTGCGACGCACTGTGCGATGAGGTCTATAGGGTAGTGGAGTAGTTTTAAGGCTATTCGGATCAGGGACATTGAAAGTTACTTGAGAAAATAAAGAGGAGTTTGCCTGACACATCCCTTATTGCAATAGAACTATTTACACTACCAATGCCATTGAAGCCGTGCATCGCTAATTCAAAAAGTTAACTAAAACCTAAGGTGGTTTTGCTAATGAGAACAGTTTTCTCAAGCTGCTTTCCCCGGGGATATTGAAGGTCTTTGAGCGTTGGACTCATCCTATCCAAAACTGGAATTTCACGCTATCACAGCTCTCAATCCATTTTGAGGGGCACTTAGAAAACCATATCGATCTGTGAAATTAACCTGACACAGAATTATGAACACCCTCCGGAACCATTTGATCATGCAATAAGATGCGCTTCCACCTTATTTTGATGATTTTTTGTAAATCATCAGGGGATTGCTCTGTGATTAGTTGTGAAATCATTCACAATTATCAAAGCGGTAATTACTATGCAAAAAATGCATAGTATTGAAAATATTGTATTAACATATGCCTAGCTTTATAAGAACCAAAGATAGTAATTAGCAGTGCATATAAAATAATTTTTTTACACTTAAAATTAATGAAAATTAAACATCAAACAACTAACCATGATAAGCCGACATCTAATTAATATTTCGCTTGCATTATTTACCTGCTGGTTAATATCTGTACCAGTCTGTGCAACACAGCAAGCTAAGCTACATCATATCAATGGCAATACCATGGGCAATAAATATACAATAACCCTTAGTTCCAATCTTTACTCTGCACAAAAAGCGTTTGCTTTACGTAATCAAATAGAAAGTGAATTAGAAAAAGTTAATTCTATTATGTCAACTTGGCGTGATGACTCTGAAATTAGCCAGTTAAATGTATTAGCCGCTAATCAAGAAATGTATTTATCTGCTCCTCTAGCTCAGATCATTAATGAATCATTAGTGATCGAAAAAATGACCCATGGTGCATTCGATATCACCATTGCACCTTTAGTTAAATTATGGGGTTTTGGTCCTAATGGTATACCCAATAACATCCCCGAAGCTTCGGTTATTAAAGAAACAAAAAAATATACAGGGTCTGCACTCATTCAATTATATAACAACCGATTCATCAAGAAGGATAATCGAGTCCAATTGGATCTCTCTGGTATTGCAAAGGGTTATGGCGTCGATGTTCTCGCTCAAGTCTTAGATAGTCATGGTTATCATGATTATTTGATTGATATAGGTGGTGAAATTTTTGTTAAAGGCAATAAGCCCGATGGCAGCCCTTGGACCATAGGTATAGAAGATCCCCGTAAAGCCAACAAAATTATCAATACTAGGATTAAGGTTGATGGGATGGCAGTGGCCACATCTGGAGATTATCGCAATTATTTTGAATTCGAGGGGGGGCGCTATTCCCATGTGATTGACCCCAAAACTGGTTGGGCATCACCAACCAATGTGGTTTCTGCAACGGTTATAGCTCCACAGTGTTCAACAGCTGATGCCTTTGCTACTGCAGCCATGGTGATGGGAGCTAAGCAAGCAATTGAAGTAGCCACAAAACACAACATTGCACTGATGGTAATTGAAGATCAATTTGGCACAGTCAAAGTTCATCGTAGTCCCGCATTTGAACCATTCACCCAATAATAAGAATGGTTAATTAAATTCCCTACAAATCAGCGTTACTAGTACCAAAGGAAGATAAATTCCACTAAAAAGAGAGAGATGATGATGAATAAAAAATTTGCACTATCTTTAGTATGCGCCTCCATGGTGATATTAACTGGTTGTGAGGATGAAGAAATTATTTTCAAAACACCACCAGAAGTCCAAAACCAGTTACAGCAATACAAAACTCAGAATGAAGCATTAACTAATGCCAACACCCAGCTAACTAATGCTAATAATTCATTGAAAACTGAAATTGAAGATCTTAAAAATAATCCGATTATTAAGCCTTATGATTTTGCGTCTCAATGTAAAACTGTGGGCATAAATTTCGACTATGTTAATCCCAACAGCACTGATGACAAGGCAGATCATGCTCCTATTAAGCGTGTTGCCGCGACGACGGACTGCACCTCATGTCATAATGCGCAGAGTAGTAACCCTGGCCCGCACCCTGAGTATGGAAACTGTGCCCAATGCCACACGAATCCACATGACACGGCGCCTCCGCCAAGTGGTGGACCTAACGATCCGACTTTTGATCAACCAAACTTCATGGCTGGCGCAGTTGATGGAAAAACCGGTGCATCAGGTTCAACCTTCTACACTTCAGGGTCTTACCTAAATGCGGAATGGCTCAAAAAACAACTCGATGCTCAATTTAATATTTATCGCTGGATACCAGTAGAGGCAGGGGGTGTTACCCAGTTAGCGGCAGCATGCCAACTAGCGAAACGCGAACATATGGTCGACATGTACCCTAATGATGGTAAAGCCTATGAAATTGAACATAAATATAATGCGCTTGGTGCTAAATTAGTTGCAACAGTAAATAAATTTGAAGAACAAGGTGTACAAGTACAAACGCCAAATATTGCTACTTTCGGGTATGGTCTTAAAGAGATTGATGGTGCTTACTTTGTAACCATGAATATTATGAAAAACAATACTTGTTATAATGCCATTATGAATGGTGAAGCAAGACTTTCTTATTATGAGTATGACCCTGCGGCGTTTGAAAAGACGGGGTTAGAATTACCTAGCCGCAATCGTGGTGCAAGGATTATCGCTAAAACTGACTATAAACAAACTTCATTAAGCGATCCTAATAGACTACCTATACCAGGTTTTAGCGCGGGTGAGGATTTTAAACCTGCTGATGTCAATTGGGACAATGTCGGTTCATGTAGCCTAACTCTCAAAGTGGAAAGTATTATTCCGCTAGGCTAAGTAAACAGGCTAACCGCCATCAAATTTAAGCCAGTCCAGCAATGGCTGGCTTTTTTAGTGTTCATATTTATGCTTAATTTTCATCGCGAACAACATCTGTGAGCTGAAAGACTGTTTAATCTCTACTTCAGCTATAGACTACACTCATTTGCAACGTAAATTATGATTTTCTCATCTGATGCTTCAAAGTTTATACAAATTAGATTACTTTTCTTTGGTGGTGTTAATTGAGCTGCTTGAGCAACAAAATGTGACGGATACGGCTCTTAAATTAAATGTGAGTCAACCCAAAGTGAGTCGAATTCTCACCATGTTGCGTGAAGCATTTAATGATGAGTTGCTTACCCGTGAACAATATTCAATGAAGCCGACAAAACTTGCTGAAAGTTTATACTTTCCAGCCAAAAATTTAGTCGAAACCTTTCAAGTTCTCGCTGATACGGTCAATTATCACGCCCATTTGAAAACCGAAATAAATGTTGCGGCGCAAAGTCATATTAATCCGATGATTCTCGAGTGTCTGCAACTGACTGCCGCTGAGTTATCCTGTAATTTCACTTTTAATATGCAACCTTGGTCAGATCAAGTCCAGCGTCTGCTGGGTCTAGGTCAACTCGACTATAGCCTTGCAGTTAATCCGCCCGACTCTGAAAAAATACATAAGCATTTGCTTGGCCATATTGATAAATTTTTTCTGGTTGCACACCGAGAACATCCGATTTTTTCTGCCCCACTTGAGCTACAAACAGCTTTGAGTCCACCGCTAGCACTACTGAATTACTGTATCAGTGAACAAAAACAACACAGAATCGAAATGCTTGCCGAAAAGTTTCGCCTTCCGATTAATGTAGTGCTCAAAACCATGGATTTAGATTTATTACTACATCACCTAGAACACTCAGATAGCATCAGTTATTTAGCTTCACTATTAATCAAATTACCTATTGCTAATCGAAAGACCTTAAAGGCAGTAGATGTTACTGATGTTTTTCGTCATAAAAATAACGACATTCACATTCAACGTGGTAGCACTAAGCGCCCCAACATGGACATTTACTTACAAGCCTCGGAAAGCAGCCCCATTTTATTCACACAAAAGTTAATCGAACACTTAACTCGGCACATTAACAATCTAAATCATTGAATAATTGGCTAATATTACACATCCGCAGGGCATTATTATTACTATATATTCCGATGAGGGCGGGGATATAATGAGCAAGACGTGTAAGCGGCTTAGTCTGGAGTTGCTTGGCTCTCTACCCAATAGCACCTAGTGCACCATCTAAATCTTAATGAGCCTAAGCGAACTTAATTTAGGTGGTGGCGAAAGGCGCTATTGGGTAGAGAGCTGGGTAACGTAATATGCCTTAGTGGAGGCTTGAGCCGTATGCAGTGAAAGTTGCACATACGGTTCTTAGGAGGGAGGCACTTGGTAACAGGTGTCGCCTATCCGACCGAATAAGCTCTTGAATCACTCTAGGACAGAGTGATTCAACGAATCAGACTTGCCTAGTCTGGTTCACGCATACAATCCTGCCATTTTACGTAGGCTTTGGGCTAACGCGCTTTGCCCCATTGTGTGTTTCGCAGTTCAAAAGGGGAATAGGCCAAGAAAAGCTTTGCCTATAGAAAAGTTGATGGTTCGACTTAGAAGTTATGTATCCCATCTTTTTCGTAGTTTGAATGCATTAATCAAAATCAAAGTCGTGGGGCTTCACCCCACACCCGGCGAGGGCATCGACCGGCGTTACTACGAATTATGTGCACTGTCGGAACTGAAGAACGCGCTGCGTTCTGGTGATGTTTGGGTACAGGGTTCGCGCCAGTTCAAGGACTTTGACGAATACCTAGTGTCGGTCGAGAAATTCGCCACTTTGAAGCTGACCCGTAAATTACCGCTGGCGGTGGTCACCGACTGCGACGAATATCTGCATGACCGACTGCAATTACTAGAGGCGCAACTCGTCACAGTCAATCGTATGACGGCGACCAACGATTTACCGAATGCCATCATCACCTCTTCTGGGTTGATGATCACGCTGCTTGACGCGGCAGTGCCAGATGCCGCGCAAGCCATGATTAACCAAACCGCTATGTTGCTGCCGCACCTAAAAATCACCGAGTAACTGATGGAAGTCGATGAATGGACTGGGTTCACCCGCCATTTCACACACTTGAAAACCAGCGACACCGTCAAGGATAAAACCTTGCTGTTGACGGCCATTCTGGCCGATGGAATCAATCTGGGACTGAGCTAAATGGCCGAATCCTGTCCTAGAACTACCTACGCCAAGCTATCTTGGTTGCAAGTCTGGCACATCCGTGACGAAACCTATTCGACAGCATTGGCCGAATTGGTGAATGCTCAGTTTCGGCAACCTTTCGCTGAGCACTGGGGCGACGGCACCACCTCGTCATCGGATGGCCTGAACTTCCGAACCGACAGCAAAGCAGAAAGCACAGGCCATATCAACCCAAAGTATGGCTGTAGCCCAGGGCGGTCAACGTGGGTATTCGTGATTTGACTTACGTACTTGACGGATTGCTGTACCACGAGTCGGACCTGCGCATCGAGGAGTACTACACCGATACTGCTGGCTTCAGCGATCACGTATTTGGTTTGATGCATTTGCTGGGATTTCGTTTCGCGCCGCGTATTCGTGACTTGGGTGATACTAAACTATTCATTCCCAAAGGTGATGCCACCTATGACGCACTCAAACCGATGATTAGCAGCGACAGGCTGAACATCAAAGCTATTTGCGCCCATTGGGATGAAATTCTACGACTGGCCACTTCGATCAAGCTGGGCACGGTGACTGCCTCGCTGATGCTCAGGAAGCAGCTACCCACGCCAGAACGGCCTAGCTGTGGCGTTGCGCGAGTTAGGCCGTATCGAGCGCACGTTGTTCATCCTCGACTGGCTACAAAGCGTCGAACTACGCCGCCATGTCCACGCTGGATTGAACAAGGGCGAAGCGCGTAACGCGCTGGCTCGTGCGGTACTCTTCAACCGGCTGGGTGAAGAGTACCGCAGCTTCGAGCAGCAGTATAGGAGCAGTGGCCTAAATCTCGTGACGGCGGCCATCGTGCTCTGGAACACAGTCTATCTGGAAAGGGCGGCGAACGTATTGCGCAATCACGGCAAGGGCGTCGATGACGCGCTGTTGCAATACCTGTCGCCGCTGGGCTGGGAGCACATCGATCTGACCGGCGATTACCTCTGGCGCAGCGGCGCCAAGATTGGTATGGGTAAGTTCAGGTCATTACAACCGCTGCCACCGCCTTAACGTGCTTTATTTTCCGTTTTCTGAGACGACCCCAACTACAGAGTGCTTCCTGATCGCCAGTATGGCGCTTAAAACCCTTGTTTCATCGTCAGTCGTTTATCTGTAATCAGAATATTATTTTGATTTAAACCCGACAAACATTGGGTTTCATTATTAGGAAACAAAGCCCCTTAAAAGTGCGACAATCTTCACAAAATTAATTATTCATAAAAGCTCATTTGCGAAGTATGTCACCATATATCCTTAATGCATCCGGCTTTCCTTCTCAAAAAACAAGAATAGATGATAAGTATCACGCTTTTTATTTCCATTTGGTGCGAATTACTTTTCCTTGTCATTGTTATCTAATCTCGAATAATTCAATAAAGTAATGTTCATCAAAAACAGGAAGCAGGAAAAATATCATGCTAAAAAAAATACTTACGTTAAGTGGTTTACTTTTATCACTAACAGTAACCGCTGGAGATTATACTGAGGGTGTTCATTATATTGATTTAAAAGAAAATTCATTTAAAGCTGATAATCAAGTTGTAAAAATTTATTCTGCAAACTGTCCTTTTTGTTATAAATATGAAAGTGCAGTAATTCCAAACCTAGAAAAAAACTTGCAAAATGGCATGACTTTCGACGCTTACCATATTTCAACTAAACCCCCATTTGGAAAAGAAAAAGCAACTGTAATTGCTATTGCAAAAATAATTGGCCCTGCTGAATACAAAAAAATTAAAATGTCACTTTATAGCCTTTATCACGATGAACAAAAAAAATTCGCGAATTCAGATGAAGTTTATATTTTCGGCGCGAAAGCTTTGAATATGAGTATAGATGATTTCATGCAGAAAGCCGACACGCCAGAAGTAAAGGCACTTTTAAATAAGTGGGATAATGCTGGTGTTGAAATAGCGAAAATCCAAGGGATTCCGGCATTGGTCGTCAATGGAAAATATCTTATTAAAACTTCAAAGATTAGCTCTATGACTATGCTTGATGATCTTGTTAAAGAACTCTCAACAAAATAACTTTAGCTAAATACGGATAGACAGAATATGAGTTTTTTTTCAAAAGCTTTGAGTGAATTTAAAACATCACCGTTCCAAACGTTAAGCGAATGGCAAAATCAACGTTGGGTTTGGTTTTTAATGAGCAGTGCTGCGGCATTCCTTATATTATCTGCTATAGGTTATTTTCAATTATTCTTGGCTATGGACCCATGTGAAATCTGTGTATATATCAGATACAGTCAGTTCTGTATTTTATTTGCAGGTCTCATTATTGCAATTAAACCAACTAATATATGGTTCAAGATTATTGGTATGTATATAGCTTGGTATGGAGTTCTTCAAGGAATGGCTTGGTCAATTGATTTAGCTGAATTGCATCATACTGCACATGCTCTTGACGATGTGATGTTATCAGGTGGCGATCTATTTGCGGTTGGAGGTGGTGCAGCGGCTTGTTCTACAGAACCCACCTTTCCTCTAGGATTGCCATTACATGTTTGGCTCCCATTTGAATTTCAGCCATCAGGTATTTGTGGTGAAGACGATTGGTCACTACTTGGTTTAAATATGGCTGAATACTGCATCATCGCTTACGTATTTTTTATTCTAGGTTTAGGTGCTGCGACAATCGGTTGGATATATAAGTTTTTAAAAAGTAAAAGCTTAGTTTAACACATTAAATATTTAGGAGTTATTATGAAATTAACTAATATAGCGTTATTAGTCGCTGCGGTAAGTTGCATTGGAATGACAACGGTTGTCGAAGCAAACTCTTTAAAATCAGCTCGTGGTATGGCTGTACATTCAAATGGTTCAGAGGTAATCGGTACCATTTTTATGAATAAATATGGTTACTCTCCATTAACAGCAGTAATTGATATCCCAAGTAATCGTCACTTAAGTAATGTGAAAGTGACAGTTTTAGGCAAAGATGAAAAGGGCATTGATATTAGCTATGATGTTGCTAATTCAGAATTATTGCACCACTCCGGAATCCCAGTATTTGGTTTATATGCTGACTTTCAAAACAAAGTGAAAATTGACTGGAAAGAAGATGGTAAAAACAGAAGTCATACATTTAATATGAGAACGGGGGGCGTAAAGTTTACCCCGGAAGCAGAAGCTAGAACTTCTTACATGCTTGGCGAAGTAAAAGTGGAAGCTTCAAAGAAATTTAAAGATCGCCTATATCTAGTTGACGGTTTTGGTGATGGAGCACAACGTTCGATTGTTAGTCATAACAACCCTCAGGCTTCTGGTGCCGGTTTATGGGATCGATCTCCAACCTTAAGTATTTACGATACAAATGGTGATTTACGTTGGTATATGGATTATCAAGCATTCCGTGATGCTAACCATTATCGTAAAACAGGTTACGTTATGGGATTAAAGCAAGTAGGTAAAGACCTTGTTTGGGGAGCTGGTCAAGCTTATCACAGAATGAGCTTAATGGGTGAACACGTATATTCTCGCGACCTTCCTGGTCAATATGCTGACTTTTCACATGATATTCATCACCGTCCTAATGGCAACATGATTATTCGTGTTGCGAAGAAAGACTACATCAATGAAGTTGGTGATCGTGTAACCACTGTTCGTGATCATATAATCGAAGTTGATCCTCAAGGTAAAGTGGTACATGAGTGGAATCTTAACAAGATATTAGATAACACTCGTGACGTAACCTTACTAGGCTTAGATATGGGGGCTGTTTGTCTTAACGTTGATGCTGACCATGCGAATCAAACAGCCTCCTTAGAACAATTAAAAAATTCTCCATATGGTGATTTACCTGGTGTAGGTGCTGGGCGTAACTGGGCACATGTCAATTCAGTAACATACGATGAAAATGATAATTCAATTATTCTTTCATTACGTCATCAATCAGCCAATATTAAGATTGGAAAAGATAATGAAGTTAAATGGATTTTAAGCGCTAGAGAAGGTTGGAAAGGTGAGCTAGCTAAGAAGGTGCTACAGCCTATTGATAATAAGGGCCGTAAAATTGAATGTACTGCAAAAGGTAAATGTCCAAATCCTGACGAGTTTGACTTCACTTGGACACAACACACCGCTTACATAGGTAAAGGTTCTGGAAAACACAATTTCAACCTATTTGTACTAGATAATGGTGATGGTCGTTTTAATGAACAACCGATTATGCCAGAAGACAAATATACTCGTGCAGTTGAATATGTTATTGACCAGCAAAATATGACCGTAAAACAAATATGGCAATACGGTAAAGAGCGCGGTTATGAGTTCTATTCACCAGTCACCTCTATTACTGAATATTATCCAGATAAAGATTCAAACCTTGTAGCATCAATGAGTACAGGTCTTTATGCAGGTAAGACGATTGGTAAGATTCTTGAATTTGAGCATGGAAAAGATAAACCATCTGTTGAAATTTGGGTTCATGGCATGGCTCCTGGCGCACCAGGATACAGAGCAACAATTGTTACCCCTCCATTTAATCAGTAAGTTCTAAGATCTATAAATACCATCTGTAACCAGTCAGATGGTATTATTTTAAGGAAGAATCAAGATGAAAAAAATAGCACTATCATTTATTTTATTAATAACTCCTTTAATTTCGAATGCGAGCACTTTTGAGCCTCAATTTTATGCTGAGGGGCAAGGAGAACTGATTTCGCAATCAGATAAAGATTTTCAAGCAAAAACGCAATTGATCCGTCTAGGCTCATATGGTTTTTATACTGCTAGTAACTTTAAAGTTAAGTATGAGGTCCAAGCTCAATTTTCAGATAATTTCCGCCAACGTGACTTAGATGAGATAGAAGTTACTCATGGTCGTATAATTCTAAGTTCCGATTATGGTTCCTTTGTTCTGGGGCGTTCATACTCTGGAATTTACGACGATATATATCGTCGTGTAGATATTCATCCGTCAAATAATGGAGAACTTGCTAGTAGTAATAACATGTTATGGGAGCAAGCGACATACGCTAAAAATGTCTTTGCCTACGGAACCCCTCGATTAGATTTAGGGAGTGGTACACTACGGCTTATTACATCAATCACTACCCCTAATGAAAATAACGGGGTCGACAATGACGTCACAACAGGGCGTATTGTATACACATCTGAATTGTTAAATTTAAGTGCCGGCATCACAGTCATTGATAAGGAAATGGCTCCCGAAAAAGCTTATGCAACTGAAAATTATAGCAGATATTCGTTCGGTGCTGATACTAAACTTGAAAACTTAACCATAGCAATACTAGCCGAATTAACTGATAACCCGTTTTATGTAAAAAATGGCTTTCAAAGTGCAGCCAATAAAACCTATGTTGGAGCACTAAAATATCAGTTAAATGATATAAAATTCGGTGCTTCATATCAATATAAAACTTATGAAGGTAACTGGGGGGGGGAGTCACAATCATTAATTGTTGGTAGCATAAATTATAAATACAGTGATGCTCTATCCTTCTTCATAGAGGGAGCACTGTATAATGAAAAGCCAATTAATTATAATGATAATTATTCAGGGGATTCGCTCAGTGTTGGGTTTCGTGTAAAGTTATAACGCTATCAATATCACATTGTAAAATTTATTTTCAAAAAAAGTGATTGCGTAGAGTTATTTTATGCTATTTTTGGTTGATTGAAATTGCGCTAGTGCCAATGAGAAGTCTAAATATTTTAAGTGATTAATACTCAAGTGGTCTAAGCTAGCGCTTTTAACTATCTTACACAACATTATGAGTAAAAATAAAAAGGAACGCATTTATGCATATAGATTATTTATCAATGATACCGATAATAGCGACTGTAGGCTGTCTAACTAGAACAGCTGAAATGCTAGAATTGTCACCATCAACAATCTATAAGCGATTAAGAAAAATTGAAGAATATTATAAAGTTTCATTTTTTGAAAAAATTGATAATCGTTTAATATTAACAACAGAAGGCGAGGCATTACTTCATGGCATAAAAAAGATTGGTGATATCAATAATTCCCTAATAGCTCATGAACCATTCTCTTATAAAAAAATTCATATTGCCATGAATCAAGGTATTGCAGTAAGACTAGTTAGAGAAATCATTTCTGATTATTATAAACAGAATCCACGTTTATCCTTGAAAATATCGACCATTACAACTCCGCAAAATATAGAACGATTTAACGGTGATTTCGCAATCACAACAAGCTTTAGGTGCAATCCAAAATTCGTCTATCATGCTGTAAACGAAACCATTTGTTATTTTGTTGCTAGTTTAGATTATTTAAATGAATATGGCGAACCAAAAACATTGGATGAGTTAACACATCACAATGTTATAATAACACCATTAGAAGCAGTAGATGATGATTTTTTATACTGCGAGACATTTGATAATAAAAAATGTCATTTTAAAATAAATAGCCGTTTAGAAGTGGATTCAAAGATCGTATCTAATGAGTTTGTATTGAAAGGTGATGGTATTGGGTTAATTCCGAGCAAAACGTTAGCGACAGATAAATTTAAAAATTTAAAAATCCTTTTTAACGGTACGATACAAAGTAAAAGTTTAGTGCAGATAGCAGTTAAACAACATCAGCGTCTAAGTGATGAAGCATTAAGCTTAATGGATTGTATTGTTGATAATTTCAATAAAAACTATATTTAATTAAAAAAATGATAATTAACGGAAGTAATGATATAAGGTTTACAATTGCAAAGGCAAAAGGTAATGCAGATATGTACTTCCAGCCATTCTTTCCGAAAAAGGAAAAAATATTTAACCCAATTATAATAATTGCAGGGAAACTGGCAATATTAAGAAATAAAGTCAAAACCAAAATCCTTTCGAAAAGTTCAATATCGTTATATATGCCATTGTTAACCAAATCTATAAGGGCAACTTCTCTGTTAACAAATATCTTCGTAACCCAAGCAGTAGCAATAGCTTCTGATTGAGTTGCAGTAAAGCCAGCATTTTTCAATACAAATAATGGTAGATATGTTAGTCTATCCCACACATAATTCATTCCGCATAACATATTTTTAAAAAAATCATATAACACTATTATTACTGACTTATTGATAATCATCTTACTCGCAGCAAATAAATAATTAATGACTAAATTTTGAAAGCCTATTTTCACAGAAAAACTAGACGTAAATGAGTATTTATTATGGTATAGTATGCCTCCGATATTTAAAGCTCTAAAAGCGGAAAAAAATATAAATGGAAGAAAAATACTAGCTAGAAAAATTTCAGATATCGGAATTCCCAAACCAGATAATGATAAACAACTTATTCCGCCTGCTGATGCGAGACTTAAAATGCAAGCTATATACCGTTCATGAATAGCTAGTTCGATCCTCTCGCTCTTAATAAATAGATAAAAATTTGAACACCCTAGGCACAAAGTTAAGCCTAATATTTTCATGTCAAGTTTAAGATTTCTAAATATAGAAATCCTATCAAAGTTCAGGGCTATATAATAATGAAAGATGCTTATCAAAAAACAAAATAAAAATACTAGCGGTGCAATTTTCCCTAAAAAGTTATGAAAGTTATGAAAGTTATGAAAGTTATGAAAGTTATGAGAATCTTCGTAGGAATATTCATATTGACAATCATAAATCACACAGATTAAAAAAATAATGGATGTCGCCATTATTTTAAAAAGATTAATACAGTCTGATTTGAATATCATTTTAAAATTTCACACTTTGTGGGAAGTTTATGATAGAGTGTGCAAATGTTTATTGTAGCACTTTTTAACTAACCACAATGTGATCTAAGTCATTAATTTAAATATATGTTACCGCATTGGCTTAATGCGTGTACTTGAAAGATGCCTTTTCAACTAAATAATAACTTTGAATTAAATATTAGTGAAACGTATTCAGACGATTTTTAGTTTGGTGCAGTAATGCTAAATCACTAATATGAATACTGCTACATTGTCGCAGTAGTAAGGTCATAACTAGGAGGTGTGGAAGCTACTTCCTTAAAATGCATACCTTGCCAATTCATTTCCGCATATCAATTCCTACAAGCATAATTGAAAATTTCTATTAACCCATAGTGTGTATACTGACTGAGATAATAGCCTATATTTGATTTCGTTCTTGAGCTAGGACTTATACCTCTTATAAATGATTGAACTGTTTTGTAACTGTAATATAACATGAGCTTTTACAGCATGGTAAATGATGAACATTTCAGATGCCTTGCTGCCACTTTAGTTTTTTGGTATGCCCTGCTCCGACAAAATAGTGTTTGTGGTTGTTCATTAAAGACGCAACACGTATTTATTCTTCTTTGGGTATTTAGTCATATCCTTTTTTGGGTTAAATTCTGCTGATTGGTCGAAGCTGGAACAATGTTAAGCAGAAGCTGAGTATTATAAAAGTCACTGTTGCAAGCAATTCGGTGTGCCATCGGTTGCGCGGTTAGCCAAAGTCCAGAATTAACGTGTATGGCTTAGTGCTAATCTAATCTAGGTGAAAAGGTTCGCCAAGGGCCAATAACGATAATTTGTAGCTTTGAAATTCGAGGTTGACCTATCTACAGTGCAGATAATAAATGGGGTGATGGACTGAGGAAAATTATTTATTGCGAGCGCTTTAAACCAACGAAAGGTAAAATACCATTGTAGCACTAACCAATAATATAGTGCGTATTGGATGGCGAGTTTTCACGAATAGCAAAAATCTCGATGTGAATAAAGCATTTACATTAGATATTAAGTATCACCAAAAAACTCTCCGTTAAATATGTAGTGAGCAATATAGGCAAATGCCACATTTATCAAAATAATGATAACTATTATTAGATACAATCGCCAATATTCTTTCATATGTCCTCTGAGATTTGTGCTGCTAACGTCTTAGTTTTCATGCGTCACGTTGTTTATCTTGATTTACATATATACAGTGTTAATCATTTGAATCAATAGAAACTTATCTATTTTAGCTACTTTTCATTTACAGTCATACATCCGTCAAAATGTGGATGCACCGTTTTAAAACCAATTATAAACATTTTAAAAACTCTCAATCCATTAATTATATAGTTGTATCTGGAATAACGCATACAGATGATGGAGTAAGAACGTTCTAAAACCATTCATAAAAATGCAATGGTGTAAATACAAATGTAGTAGATCTAAATATAATGATTAATTTATGTAGTAAAAAAGTAATTGAGAAAACTAAGTTAAATGGTCTTGGAGGGTCTTCTAATTCAAACACTTATATGGGAACCAGATATAAAGTCGAGGCTTTATGCGGTAGTAGTGGCTTAGACATTGGTTTTAATAGTGAGTGATAGTTTCAGTAATGCTCTCTTCTCATCTGAAGCAAACATTGGCAATCTGTTATTCTTACCAAATTAGTCTTATAAATCATCGCTCAGAAGGGATTAATAACCTAGTAGATAAGAGCGCGATAAATTATGGGTACAACGTTGGTATCATTTTAGTTGTATTTTCTCCCGTTTTGTTTTTGTAGTTTATCTTGCAAAATCGGCCAAGAACAGGCGATTGAAGATATGGGATTGTTTAAAGATAATGGAGTTCATTCAGAAACTGATTATGGGCAGTTTGAGTGCCTTGTAGCACTAACGGAAATGTTCGTAGAGCGTGATAGAGTGACCTTTGATAGCCATAGAGGCCAGTAGCGCAATAAGCTCACGCCCTTCACGCAAATCCACTAATATGGTCGATATTGCACTATCAGAGACCATGACATTGCACCTCCTACAAGTACAGCGGGTCGGCATTGGGTACAGATTTATTGAACTTCAGATAATACAGAATATAACTTGTAACATATCAATGGATACTTTGTTTTTTTGCAAAACATAAATTGTGTCCTTGAATCACTCTACACCAGACTGATTCACGCAAGCTTTAAAACAGACCCATTTCGCCCCGTATCTTCCTTCCAACGGGGCTTTTTTTGCCTTAGAGTGAATCAAATCTCTAAAGAATTGATTCAAGCCCATGTAAAATCCCGATATTGTCCCTAAAATGCGCCTGTTTAGTCCAGATGGTGAAAGACTATATTTAAATGCCAGTGCCTTAGAATCGCCAAGTGAGCGGGTGTTTTGCTACACCGAGTGCCAGCTTTAAAAAAAAGAAGACGGATCACTAAGGTTGTATAAAGCAATTGCAGTATTGGATTATGCCTTTGTGGCAGTAAAGCCATCGAAATTTATCTGCAGGTGTTCAATGAAGAAATCCATAGCTTAGTTATGAATGCATGAGGGAGTTATGACGTTTTTAGGCTTTTTTGCAATGCAAAAACCATTTTAAACCGATCGGCTTAAAGAAGATGCAATACGTCTAAAAACAAT
Source organism: Shewanella sp. NKUCC05_KAH (assembly GCF_019345585.1). NCBI lineage: Bacteria > Pseudomonadati > Pseudomonadota > Gammaproteobacteria > Alteromonadales > Shewanellaceae > Shewanella > Shewanella sp. NKUCC05_KAH. The sequence goes on along the minus strand of NZ_JAHKQZ010000024.1, from coordinate 18,612 downwards.
TTGGGTTGTTAAAATTGCTGGTTTAAATCTGGTCTAAATCTGGTCTAAATTTGGCCTTATTGCTTATCGCGTGATATGATTATTCCTACTGAATGGGGCTCTTTTATTTCCAATCAACCTACTAGGCACAAATTTATGAATATAGAAACAATCAGTTTTTTGAAGAAAAATGCAGCGAGCTTGCCTTTAGATGAGCCGATGATTATTACTCAAAATGGTGTTCCAGCTTACGTTATTGAGTCGGTAGCTGATAGAAATCGACGCGATGAGGCTATTGCTTTACTTAAGTTGGTCAGTTTTGCGAAAAGCGACCAACAAAATGGTCGGACGATCTCATCAAGTGCATTCAAGGAACGCTTGGCTAATCGTAAATTTGCTTTAAAGGATAAGTAGTATGTCTGTGGTGAAACTTGAATATACCAGGACATTCGAAGATACCGTAGATAGCGCCATATCCCACTACTCCCAATGGAATGACGAGATCGCGATTATTGAGAAAATTGAGGCAGTTATTGATGCCTTTGAAGCATCCGTGACTCAGAATCCTTTGAGCCATGCGCTATGCCAAGAGTTAGTTGAGCTTGGTGTTACTCAGGTTAGGCATGCCGTTAAGGAGGATTTTAGAATATTGTATGAAGTCAGTTATGTTAACGGTGAAACCATTATTACAGTGTTACTTTTTTTGAGCCAGCGACAAAGCATACAAAATCAGTTAATTAACCACTGTTTAATGTATAAATGATGCGCGTTACCTAGTGATATTAATAACACCTTTTTAGTTATTCATGTTGAAGCCTTTATACTCAATTTGACCGTTTTAGCGATGGTAGAACGACTGCATTTAAGTAGGCTTTGCACCTGAGACCAGCTTTTCCCTTCATCGAGTAATAACCGAATATTTTGCCTCAATTCATGATCAGGCTGACGCCCAAGGTATTTGCCTAAGGTTTTGGCCTTTTCGATACCTTGCGCTTGTCGCTTTCTTCTTGTCTCGTAATCATCTCTGGCCATTGCTGCGGCCAAATCAATCATGAACTCAGTCAGTACCTTTGCGATCATGGTATTTTCTTCTGTGCCACTTAAGATCCCATGTGTCATTGGCTGGTCAACAACGACAATATGAATATTGGCTTTTACCAACTTACTTTTTAGCACCTTCCATTGCTCGAAGGGGAGTCGAGATAATCTATCGACTTTTTCTATGAGTAAAACATCACCTGGGTGAGAGTCCATAATCAAACGGCCAAGTTCGGGCCGTTCAATTTTTGCCCCTGATTGCGTCTCAGTATAAAAACTGGCTATGCGAACATTTTTACTTTCTGAAAACTGAACCAACTCATTTCTGGCTCGATTAGCATCTTGTTCATCAGTTGATGCGCGCAGATAGGCTCGAATAAACATTTTACCTCATTTGGTGTTTGTAGGGTGTGGTTTATCATACTAGTGCGAGTAGGGTTTTAAATCAATATATAGCGAACCAATTGGCAATGTGATGTGGATGGTTTTCTTGGGGTATACCATAAGTGAACTAGGTTTTGGCTAGGTAAGTGTTAGAGCGATCACCCTAAGCCGTTTCTGCCCCGAAATGAGTTTGGGAAAGAGTTCGTCTTACCTAGTACTATCAAAATTTCCCATAGAAACCCTAATGTATAAGTAAAAGGCAAGACTAGTAAAACAGATTTATTCACCAAATTACGGAAGACAGCAGCGTTTATACTTCTGACCACTACCACATGAACAAGGTTCATTTCTACCTATTTTTTTAAGTGTTATTTGTGGCTGTTTTCCAAAGGAAAGATTTTTTACGTCTCCTACATGATGCTCTGGGGAAATAGGTTTGAGATCCGCGACTAACTTTTCCATTTCATCGGATTGGCACCATTCACTTTCGTGGTAGGAAGAAAATCTGAACCTACCTTGAGTTGGACTAAAACAGCAACCGACCCAAGAATCTGCTTTGCAAGTGTATTTTCGTTTCTCGCAGTGCGTAACCAGTTTCTTGTAGGCGGTCTCATTGTCATCTTCATTACAATGGATAGTTAAACCAGTTTTTTCCTCTAACAAGGGAAGAGTTATATCGTGGTGACGATGATCCTTTTTGAATTGAACAATCATTTTTGAAATTGCTTCATTGAGTAGATTGATGCTATTACCACTCATTGATAGAAGGTGCAATCCCAGCTTCTGAAGCCCAAAATCTGTAGAATACTCAATATCATCGATTATTCTCCCTACATGAGTATTTTTATGAACGGTGAGAAAACCTTCTGGTGTCACCTCTCCCTCATAACCATCCCTTCTGGCTAACATGGCCAATTCAAGATCTGCCGAGATATCATCATCAAGCATAACTAGTGTCGGATTTTCCTCGAAATATAGGTTTTGCTTGATGTAGGTTGAAAGTATTACCAGCTCATGATTAGAAAGGATCGAATCACCATAGTCGCTTCGCTTAATAAGGTAGTCGAGAACCCAGAGAGAAGATGGCAACATCTCTGTAATCATATCTATTAGAAATACATCCATTACATAGGGATGTTTTATTACATCTGTTGTTTGATACTTTAGAAAGTGTCTGGCTTGAGCAGAAAGAGCGGGGAAGTGATCTGATACAATACAAACAGGAAATATCATCTTGAAGTTAGATCGAATATTAACTTCGATACCAGACTCATCTTTGAATACGTACCCATCTCCTTGCAACAGTTGGCTACACGAGTGTGCTTGGTCATAGGCATCTTGAATTGCTTTTTTAAAATCACCTTCAAGCTGCTTACTGTTCCCTCTACGAGCTTCAATAGTGAGCTTTTTAGACTTGGCTTGCACTACAATCGCGAAATCGCCAAATGTGACCAAAACGTCGATTTCACCAGCTTTGGCTTTACCATCGTATATGTCGATATTAGTTAAAACATTCTCTTCACCAAACACTAGTGCTAAACGCTCAGCGGTAAAATCCTCCGTAAAAGCGCCTCTATGTTTGCTTGCGGTAGCTTTGTAGGTATGATCTGCATTAAACCAAAAGAATGGGCTTTCATAGAGAGCTTCCCACAAGCTATATGCTTGAAAGCTTGCGAAGGTGTCTTCATCAATTTTAATTATTGGAAACGCATTTCTGTGGTTAAAATCATCGACGGATTTAAAGCAATCCATTCCTTCTTGAGGCTTAGCGGAGAAAGCAGCAATTACAGCCTCGACAATCTCTAGGCCTAAACCACTTCGCGTTACGACTTCGGATACATCGAAACAGAATATAGGTAGGTGGTATGGTAATGGCCAGCTTGTTGCTGTAGAAATGGATTGATTAGCTTTTTCTAATTGAATTTTCTCTATAGCGGAAATGACATCGGCTGCTTGTGAAACTTTAAAGCCCTTGTTTGCTTCAATCCAATCCTCATCAAGGGAATAACGACGCTTAGCTAAATCCCTATATTGATGCTTAAAAACTCCATCCCCACCGTAAAAGATAGCTTCTCGCATAAAGTGATTCTTATTGCCACTAGGGATTAGATCTCGCATGAATTTACCAAAGGTAGGCACATCACCATCTTTAGCATCAGATTGCGCAGACAAGGCAGCAACATCTAGTGGTGGATAAAAGCTATGGTGTAGTTCCTCAAGAAGCTGCCAAATATGTTCAGACCTTTCTTTTAATTCCTCTAGGCTCAATTGTTTATTGTTGAATCCGCTTTTACACGCAAGGCCTATGAGCGTCGAAAGTTCTGTTCTTGATAGTCGAGCTCTTTCGAACTGCTGAGCAAGAGCTTCTTTGTCGAGCTTATCACCAGAAAAGTGTATAAAAGTGTCTTTCCAGCAAAAAAAAGCAACAACCTCCCAAAAACCATCATGGGTACTAAGCACCTCCAGTTCATCAAAAATTTCTTTTTCACTTCTCATTATATTCAGTGGTTTATGATAATTTAGATTCGAAATAACATAGTGATTATATTGCACACGATCAAGTGTTTATTATGTTTATAATAGTAAAGTTACTAGCTATTTACATGAATGGAGGAATGAATATGGGTCACAATTTTGAAGGTCAATATATTGATAGAAAATCAGGTAGAATTTATGAGGTTGAAGCTGATAAGAAAGAAGGGAGCGGCGTTATTGGAATTAGGTTTCATACATCGTGTGGACTAAGGGTTTCAGCTATTACTATGGAGGATGGCAGTGGTGGTATGATTTTAGAAGATCAAACACCATTAGTCCGGTTAATCTAAAGGATGCGCGTCAGAACTTTAGCACCAGACAGAGCTAAACTTACAAACAGAGCAACGCACTAACTACTAAGAAGTTATATTTAACGGAGTTTTAAATGAATTTAGTTATACTCAAAAAAGAATTAAAAAAATGGATGCAGATCGATACATGGAATTCAGGCCACCCTCTGGATGAAGAGCGCTTTCATAAAAGCTTGAACCGAATTTTTCAGTCTTTAGGTACGTCAATTGACGGTTATCAATTTGAGGAAGTTATGACTGAATTAATCAATGAGCTTTACCCTAAGTGGGACGAATCATTTAAAGATGAACTAGTTAACACTTATGCTTGTAAAGCAGACAGTATTTCCAGTTATTTACATGATATAAAATAAGTGTAATTGATTAGCGCGGGTATCTAGTCTTTTGCTTCACACCACGCTGCTGTCTAAATTTGTTCAAAAAAGTGTTCAAGTGGTACTCAAAGAGTACCGCTTGTTTCATTTGAATTCATATTTGTGTGATTTGCAGTCGATTTGAATTGAGAGGTAATTTGAAGCTAACAAGAAATGATATACATGAGTATGTTGCATCTTTTGAAGCAAGGCATGATCCTTATGCTAGGTATGCTTCTTTTGATTATTGTTATAACTATTTTCATCCGAAAACAGGAAGTAACCTTCTAGCGGATATGGAGAAGAGCTGTCTTTCTCTTGGCTTTTACCTTTCAAGCTGGGGCATGTTTCGAGGTTCGAGTTTTATGCTCGCAAAAAGCTCGAAAAACTTTGAAGGTTTAATCGAGTATATTGCTTCACTAAAAGTTGATGCTTGGTCAATTGATGTTAGCAATTATACGAGTGAAAACTTAGATTTTTTGGTAGAGCAATATAATGAGATCCGTAGTCTAATAATCCCTGAAAACACGAGTCATTTAGTTCTAGTCACCAAGATTATGCTTGGAGTATTTGGTTCAGTTCCTGCCTATGACCGTTTTTTCAAAACAACATTTAGTGATATTTTTAAAGGTGAGTGCGGCTTTACTAGGTTTAACCATAGATCTTTAAGCTGCATAGGTCAGTTTTACCAACAAAACCAAAGTATTATCGACCAAATCTCTGAAAGTAGAGCGACTATCGACTTTTACACTGGGAATAGAACTGACAAGACATATACCAAAGCAAAGGTTGTTGATATGTATGGCTTTACTAAAGCACTACAGAGCACTTAACAAAGCGTTTAAGACAGATTCTCAACGCTTCGTATTCTCGGGGGGCAATGGTTCAGGTTAGGTGGTAGCGTTGCTCACTACTCAACGTGGCGTTACCGTATATCCACTTTCCATACTTTCCCTAATGAGACTCATCACTTTAAGAGCTTTGACTCTAACCAATTTATGTCCAAAATCGTGTTAGTGAATCAGACTTGCCTAGTCTGATTCACGTCCTGAACACCGTCATTTTGCGTTAGCTTTGAGCTAACACGTTTTTGCCCCAAAGCTTCTTAGCACTTGTTTAGTGAATCGAAAACTGACGAATGAGTTGCCCTACAAAATCTCATCTATTTACCTAATGTTTGGCCCTAGCGTAAAGCGACTAACAATGTATGGGTATATACAGTCGTATTTAAATTTAGATGCTTTTGAGTGTTTTACACTCATTAGTTTGCGCGTTTATCCAGCCTAAAATTAACAAAACCCTTTAAAATCATTTGTATATACTTTTCCAAAATTAGTTAATAGGTTTGGAAAACGCGCATGCGCGTTTTTCCGGATGGTGTATTTGATAAAAAGCTGATAAGTTCTTTTTATACAGGTAGTTAACTGTGCGCTTTTTCACTGGTCCAACGTGCTAAACAGCGCAGCGCATAAATACTAAGACGTTAGATTTCTTCATGGAGTAAACATGAGAGTTTGGATTTTACGGGTTTTAGGTTTTTTGCTGGGCGGTTTCGTTGGAGTTTTATTCGTCGGAATAATCGCATCCTTAACAAACCGAGTTGCCTTAGCTATGGTTATCATCCCGATTTTGTCTGGTATCGCAGGGTCACGTTTGTTGGTCTTATTTTGTAATGATTCGGACTCATTCGGTGGGAGATTAATAACAAAATTTTGGAGTGCTTCGCCGGCCGCTCGAGCCTTGGTCGTTGCCCCAGCATTTTGGATTGCATGTGTTGGTGTTTTCGTTTGGTTGTTTGAACCGTACGGTGGCTACATGTCTTCTTCTGATTACACCCATATGTACAAGGTTATGCTATTCCCGCCTTTGCTCCTGGCGGCTGGCAGTATTGTTTATTTTAAGTTGGTTAAGCCAAAAGCTGTCGCATCAAGAAAAGAAATCTAACAAGGCGCATCAATTCGCGGCCTGCGGCCGCCGGACGCCCTTTTCATTGCGGCTGCGCCTCCATTACAAGTGCGCCGTTGTGCGCTGGCGTTATGTGATCTGGAGGAGTAATGACTAGAGTCGAACAAATAATCCGTTCAACTGACGTGAAAGTTCGTAGAGATATAGCTCTAGAGTCGACTTGGTTATATGGTGATTATGAGCATATGGTTGAGGAGGCGCTGTCTTTTCATTGTCCTACATGTAAGGTTAGTGACCTTTTAAAACAACAAATATCGCAGTTATATCACCAAGGGTATGTTGTTATTGAAAACATTGCAGTCGCAGTTCCCGTTACTTCGGTGTTGTCGGTTTTGGAGCGCATCAGTGATATCGGTAACGGTCGGGGTAAATTGAGAAATATATCCGACCAAGTGGGCTTTAAGATCCTGCATACTCATTTTGGACATTCTTCATTTATTGTTGAAAACTGGGCTAATCACGCGAAGTGCACCAAGTTACAAGATCAAGACTTGGACATCGAAACAATGTACCAGTCGTTAATTGAATCAGTCTCGAACAACTACAAAACTGGTGAGTGGATTGTATACAGCAAGCATAATGGTTCGATTACAATTTGGTGTTTGTGGCTACATGAAGCTGGTGATGAGGCTTTGGTTCGTGAACTTAAAGCACGCACATAACAAGGCGTTATAAGTCAAAATTATGCTAAGAAAATTAACTAACATTGGATTCAGGAAGGTAGGTGTTTGGTCGCTAACCTATGGCGAACCTGATCTGGAAATTCAGGCGGAGGCTGAATCTTCAAATATTCTCTATAGCTTTGTCGTTGACGGCATTCCTAAGTACGTTGGCAAAACAGTCCAGCCTCTCAAAAAGAGAATGTATGGTTACCGGAAGCCGGCGGCAACACAGAGCACCAATATTCGAAATAACAACAACATTAAATCAGCCTTACAAAATGGCTCCGTAATCGAGCTATATGTTTTGCCAGACCACGGACTTTTACATTTTGGTGCGTTTCATCTCAATTTGGCTGCAGGACTCGAAGACAGCATAGTTTCTTTGCTGTCGCCAGAATGGAACTTTGTAGGAAAATGATCTTTAACAAGACAATTAACTACTCGCTTTCGGCACAGGACGCAGTATAGCTACGGCAGTTATTGGGACGTTAACTCATAGATATTTTAATTCGAAACTCACTACTTCGAGCTAAAAGTCTAACTCTCCTTTGTCCAAACTCGTGTCAGGCCGATCAGTTCTGGCACGTTTATGCCCCTTTACGAGTTTGCTGGCTCCGTGATTGAGCCAGTCTTTTGCTCATAATACCTCTCGAAAGCATTACTCATTTCAGAATCTAAAAAAGCACTAGGTGGGTTTTATCACTTCTTGACCACTAATCTTCAGTGGTTCTTTTCAGCTTCTTCTCTAGCTTTTGGCCATTTTCTTTATTAGCTAAGTCCGTTATGAAGTTAATGTTTGACGCTATCACGCTATAAATGCAAAACAACTGAGCATAGACAAGGCAAAGCAACACAAAAAGCCCAACAAACGAAAACAGCTCAGGCACTTTCAGGTACAAGCTTGTATTCACCAGAAACGGTTTCATCGAAATACCAATCAACAGTATCGCCAGTATTACCGCCGAGATAACTACTACACCAACTAACAGCTGCACACGTTTTTTGTCTTCCTCTGGGAAGATAGCAGACGAGCTTGGCTGAATAACCTTACGCATGGCTTGCGGGTAAATGTAAGCAATCCAAATTCCCATGATAGTAAAAATCATGGCTGACCCGTTTTGCAAAATACTCACTACAGACGTTACGTCGCTGTAAGTTATGTCACTTTTGAATAGCCAACTAACTAACGCGATTAAGCAAGCTAAAATGACATGCCAAATTAAGGTCTTCATTGTCCAACCGCTTCTTCTTGTTCTTCCTCAGTAAACGCTGACAGTAGCTTGTCGCGCGTAAACTCCATTGCTTTAAACAAACGCTCTGTTGTGTAATGCCCAGTGTCATCACGACCACTACCTGCAAAGTCGTTTATAGTTAAAATGCTTTTAACGACGAATTTATCTAACCAAACAACTCCAGAATTTTCTTTTTTGAAGCCAATGTTTCGCCACTCATCAGTACCCGTGTACTCACGCTCGTAAAGGTCAATTAGGTCTTTCAGCTCTTTTACTGTCGGCTTAGCCTCAATGTTAACCTCCACCCTTCGGTTGGCTCTCGTAACTTGGCTTGAAATAAAAGGTAGATCTTTGAATAAGTTAGTCCAACTGCTTTGCTGCACTACCTGAGCACTAATCACGTCACGTTTAACGAAGTGTGTGATTTTACCTGTTAGTTCTTCCAAGTCAGCTTTAGTAGTCGGTTTCTTAAACTGTTCAGAATAAGCCTGAAACCACAAGTTGCCGTTCTCGCCTTGTTTAATCGGAGCAAACGAAATAGACAGATACTTACCTTTACCGCCTTTGTATTCTTTCTCTACGACTTTTCTTTGCCTGAAGTCACTATGTAGCTCTACATAGTCACGCATGAATCGATTCATAATCTCTGTGTCAGCAACAGAGTTAGGAAAACGAATAGAGGCGAAAATATCTAATGATGGAATAAACCAGTAATAAGCGGCTTCACCCCAAATAACACGGTCTTCACCAACGTTATCGTCAGCATTATAAAGGTTATTGTCTTCTAACCCAGCATCGGCTTTAATGCCGTATACGCCATTTCCCTGACCAATTGCACGCCAGAGGATAAGCATGTAATCGCCTGATTCCTCATCACGCTCTACTGCCTTCAAATACACTTTTTTACGGTTACTGTAGCCGACTGTTTGGTCATCCCAAAGTAGCGTATCTTCTAAAGATATTCTGTCTTGAAACCATTTGTGTAAGGAGTCGAGCATTACATCCATGCTCAAAGGCTCAAAGTAATCATCACCTCGACGAGCAAAACCCAACGACTTGTATTTGAAAAATGTAACCAGCCCTTCGCTCATGAAAGATCCTTTTATTTATTATGGGTTATAGTGAATCACAAGCAGTGTTTAACTCAAAGTTATTAGGCTAAAAAGTGCTACTCTTGAAGGATAAGGATATGTAGGGACAGTGTAAACTTTAATTGATACCCATACAGTTGCAAATCCCACTACCCATTTTTAGGCGTATTACCATTTCAAGCGAAAAGTAACTCGCCACCGAACCATGATTTTTTGTGGATAACACCGCAAAGAGCGCGGCGATTACCCACCGAAAAAAGTCAGGAACCGGCAGCAGGATCGAAATTTTAGATTTTATTTTTTTTACTGCTATTATTGCTGATTATTTATACAGTTGTTTTAGCTTGTGAAATTGATTACATGCAATGCAAGTGCTGGCGTAAGCGGCTTCCCTTCACCTGCTGCAGATTACCTCGAATTGCCGCTTAGCCTAGATCAACTCCTTGTTGAGCACCCTAGTTCTACGTGGTTCGGCCGCACAGCTGGGCGAAGCATGGAAGGTGTCGGTATATACGATGGCGACATTTTAATTATCGATAGAGCGGCACCGCGCCGGAACATGTCTCTAGTGGTGGCGAGTTACAACGGGGAATTTACTGTTAAATTACTCGATATGAAACGTCGTTTGCTAGTGTCTATCGATCAACAGCAAAACATGACATACGTTGCAATCGATGAAGCCGACACTTTCAGTGTCGATGGTGTGGTCATTAAAAGTATTCGTATCCATGAGCATTCAACATTACTTGATCAGTATTTGAGTCAGCAATGTTCGGATTAATCGATGCCGACTCGTTTTATGTCAATTGCCAGTTGGTGTTTAGACCTGATCTGCGCGGAAAGCCGGCTATTGTACTCAGTAACAATGACGGCTGCTGTGTCGCTGCGAATAGAGCGGCCAAGGCGGTTGGTGTGAAAAAGTTTGGTCCTTACTTTGAGCAGCAACATTTATGTCGGCGCCACCATGTACAGGTGTTTTCATCGAACTACGAGTTGTATGCTGATCTGTCTGCAAAAATGATGCAAGTGATTGGGCGCTTTGCGCCAGAACAGTATGTTTATAGTATTGATGAGTCATTTGTATCTTTTCAAAAGTGCCAAGTCGCTATTCCTAATCTCTGGTTGCATTGTAGCGCCATTCGTCGTGCTGTTTGGCGTGAATGCCGCTTGCCCGTGTGCGTGGGAGTAGGGGAGACATTAACCTTGGCTAAGTTGGCCAACCATGCTGCGAAAAAATTGGTCCAATATCAAGGCGTTTGCGTGATCGATAACGATGCGCTACGGATTGAAATCTTAAAGTTGATGCCAGTTGATGAAGTTTGGGGGATAGGCCGTAAACTGACAGCCAAACTAGGTTCACTTGGCGTCAACACCGCGTTTGATTTGGCTCAGCTTGCGCCGAAAATGGCGCGACAACATTTTTCGATTGAAGTAGAACGAACAGTGCGCGAACTCAACGGCCAGATCTGTAAAACATGGGACGAAACAAAAACGCATAAGCAGCAAATTTTTTCAACTCGAAGTCTTGGCGAACGCATAACTACCCGTGACCATTTACAACAAGCGTTAGCCAAACATGCCTCCATTGCGGCGGCTAAGGCGCGTGAACAAGGTTCGTTATGTAAAACGATGGTCGTGTTTGCCGCAAACTCGCCGCATGATCCACAGCCTGTTTATTTTAAAAAAGTTGTTCAGTTTGTCTGTGCTACTGATGACAGCCGCGAACTGTGTGCCGCTGTTAGCAGGGAGCTTTCAAACCTTTATCGCCTGGTGTGCGCTATTATCGGATTGGTGTAGGCCTGCTTGAGCTTTACTCTAAAACGTCAGTGCAATATGACTTATTTAATGCGCCAAAGAGTGACCCTAACTTAATGAAAATATTTGATAGTTTGAATAATCGCTATGGCCGCGATGTGTTGTATATTGCAGCACAGGGGAGTGATCAGCATTGGGCCATGCGCCGTGAGTTTTTGTCGCCTAAATACACGACTGAGTGGGCAGACATACCGATTATAAAAGCCTGAGGTTTAAATCTAAAATGAGTGTTCTAAAGCAATTGAATACGATAATCTGAGATCACAGCAATTATCGGTTACGTAGGCGTAGGGATGGAACCGAGCTTTGTTACTGCAAATGCAAAAGACATTTGTGAACAGGTGAGTATTGATGATAAAGGGTGCATTATTCTAATATCACGTATAGAAAATATCGGTTAAAGTTAAATAATCAGTTGTCTTATCAATACATAATATACGACCAACGGAGTGAATATGTCTGCTAGGGTAAAGCTAAAGAAGGCTGCTAGTGCAATTGATGACGCAAAAAGAAGTCTTAAACGAGCCGCTTATAATGTAGAAAATGATTATGATATTCGTAAAGCGATAAGAGAGTTAGATAGTGCTGAAACTGAAATAAAAAGAGCGCTGAGAGAAATCGAATAAATAAAACATTTAAACCGAAACCCCTTGAATGGGGCCTTATCTGCCTGTGCGTTTCCCATACTAACCAATTTTAAGCCGGTACCGGCGCGGATTTGCTGTTTCTACATTCCGCAACGTTGAAATTAAAACCTGCCATAGACGCAATTTAACACTGTAATTTACGCTTTCGCTTGCTGCATAGTTACACTTCATTGTCATCGATGCGGGGAAAGTGGGTTGCCGCTTCTCATATCCATTTTATGTTATGAGAAAGCTGACGTACTGCATTGAGATAACATTATTTGTACCCATATAGTCTTATGCTAAGCCACTTAAACAAAGCCACTTTTAAATAAGGATTTACTACATGCACATTGATGCACTAATCTGCGCGATTAAGCCCCATATCCCCTTTGTATCTGAAACTGCCGCTCAAGTGTTTCTAACTAAATATCCAGATGCAGACCAGTCAGCATTTATCACAGCCTTATACATAGGCCGAAGCCACCTACATTTTGATGAGCTTAGTCCTGACTATAAGCCTGGCTTGTTAAGTGGTGAAATCAATCGCCACTGGGATGATGATACTGTACCTGCAAAAGATAGAGCTAAAGTGCTATACGAAAAAAACTCTAACTTAACCAGTTACTATGATGCTTTTATTCGTTGTACAAATAACTCAAAATATAATCGAGATATGTTTTAATTGACATTTTCCTGTAAATTGCTATAGCCCTTGCATCGTTGTTGGGGCTTTTTCGCTTGAGAAACAGCCCTCACCGGAAATTACACAGAACGTAATTATGTTCACATCTTCACACCTGAACCAAGTCATTAAAAACAAAATACAGTCCCTAAGCTTAAGTAGGTAAAAGATCATGAAAAATAGAGATAAACTGACGAACCAAGACCATGACCAAATGGACCATTTTATTGGTGCAATTCTAGAAGATTATAAAAATGGGATAGTATCAAAAGAGGCTGTCATTTCAGGTCTTGGACATGTAATTGCTGCCATTGATTTAGGTAATCATGACGAGGCGAGAAAGTGGTTTTGTGAAGGTCGAACATTCATCCGTGAAACCTTAAATGACTGATGGAAAAATCACCAATTTCTAATTTCTTAAGAAGAAAACCGAAGATATCAATTCCTACTATAGATAGGGTTTCAGAAGAGATTCAAGGTTATCTTCCTGACCACAAAGGCCCGACTATTCATTACCGTTTTTTCTCTAATTCAAAATGTATCGGTTCAGTTAAAACTGAATTATGGAAAGAGGATAATCTATTATTGGTTCATGATATTAGGGCATCCACTACAGGGATAAAAAATGGCACTGCTATGGTGAGGTGGTTGGTGGTTAACTCTTCTGAAATGATACAACCCGTTCATGTTATCCATAATGGTTTAGGTTTCTGGATTAAGTTGAAGAAGATTTGGCCTAATCGCATTATTGACCTCGATTTACGATGTAGTGAATATTGTGATTTGCTTGAAAAAAGGAAAGATATTTGAATCGGTTCTTAATTTCTATCATTGCGGTATTTCCTCTTTTTGCTGTTGCTTCCAATACGACCAATCAGTCGTTTAATCAGGCTAAAAAACAGCTGTTATCGGTCTATCAAGATCATCGTGAAACCCTCTATTGCGGTGCTGCATTTGACGCAAAAGGGCAGGTAATCTCTCCGCCAGGATTTACTACTAAAACGCATTTAGCGCGCGCTAAAAAAATCGAATGGGAACACGTTGTTCCCGCCGAAAATTTTGGCAAAGCATTTACTGAGTGGCGTGATGGCCATGGGCAATGTGTCGATAGCAAAGGTAAGTCGTTCAAGGGCCGCAAGTGTGCCGAGAAGATGAATATTGAGTATCGATACATGCAAGCGGATATGCACAATCTGTTTCCGGCCATTGGCGCTGTGAACGCGCTGCGCAGTAATTACAATTTTGCCCTGTTACCGTCGGCTAAATCTGATTTTGGTGCCTGTGATATGCGCATTGATGGCAGCAAAGCTCAGCCTCCCGAAGCCGCTAGAGGGCGCATTGCTCGGTCCTATCTGTATATGGACCAAAGTTATCCTAAATATTCTATGAGTAAGTCGCAGCGCCAGCTTATGAGTGCGTGGGATAAGCAATATCCGGTGAATGTCCAAGAGTGTCAGCGGGCTAAAAAAATTGCCGCCATTCAGCTCAATGATAATGAGATCGTCAAAAGTCGCTGTCAGCAAGCCAATATTTGGTAAATATACGAGAAGCTATGAATTATATTAATAGAAACACCCTGACAGAGTTAGATTTACATTGGTTTCGTAAATTTAAAGCCAGTAAAAATCTCGATACGCTATTAATCCAAGTGACCGGCGCTGAACGAAAAATTGAGCAAGATCCTGCGCTCACTCAACGTGAGAAGTTTGATAATCTAACGTCGATTAATACGGCGTTTTGTCTTCGTGAAACCGAAGTAAAACAGCTCACCGGAGATTGGTCTTAAACTGGGCGTCCCCTTCGGTCGGGCTTTTCGCTTCGCTCCCCGCGATAACGTGATCCACTAATGGCAAGCAAGCTTGCCGTGGCTCTACGTTCCTGCTTGCCAATCCCTAACGCAACCACCAAGTCCCAAACCAAAGCAAACATCAACGTCACAAGCACTGTCCGGTTCATTGCCGGCTAAAGTGTGAGTAAGCGTGCACTTCTCTATCGCTTGTCATCGTTTCCCTGTCAATACCGTTCACGTCTGCGCTGTCACTTCTTATCTGTCTCATTTCACAACCTGCCCGCCAAGGGAGGCTTCGCCGCTGCGCGCCCTTGTCTGTCAGAACGTGAAATGAGTCAGGAAGTTAGGCGAAGACGAGAACGATATTTAAACGACAGGAAAACAAGCAATGACAAACTCAATTCAAGCGCAAGCAACTCACACTAAAGCCACCACTTTACCTGCCAGCCCAAAGACTCAAGCAGGCTCTCACAAGCCCGATATTGCTCAAAAATCGGCAACAGCGGCTAACGCTGTGGTGGCATTGGCTTCAACAGCAAAGCCAGTGTTACTGCAATTGCAGATTAACCAGTTGGTGTTGTCTGAGAAGAACGTGCGTAAAGAAAATGCGTCAAAGGCTGACGATGAACAGTTGTATGCCTCCATTTTGGCGCATGGCATTTTACAAAATCTGATCGTTGAGCCCATGAACGCGCAAGGCTTATACCCTGTGTTGGGCGGTGGCCGTAGACTGAGACAGCTCATTAAAGCCGTTAAAAATAATAAGCTGAAACCGAAAACGCTTGTGCCTGTTAAGTTGCTGACAGCCGAAGAAGTGGCCAACTATGCCACCGAGCTATCAATGACTGAAAACTTCACGCGCGCCAAGATGCACCCAGTCGATGAATTTCACGCTTTTGCTGACATGGTGAATCAGGGCGCTAGCATTGCTGATGTTGCGGCGCGGTTTGGCGTAACAGCGAAATTCGTGCAGCAGCGCATGAAGTTAAGCATGGTCGCCCCTGTTGTGCTCGATGCGTACAAAGCGGGGAACGTGTCGCTTGATGTCGTGATGATATTCACGATTGCCAGTATCGAAAAACAAGTCGAAGTGTGGGAGCTGGCAGGCGATAGACGTTACAACGAAAACCAATTCCGCAATATGCTTAAAGACGCCGCTGTGAGTGCAGATCACTATTTGGCTCAGTTTGTAGGTCAAGACGAATACGAAAAAGCGGGCGGGGTTGTGACCTCAGACTTGTTCAGTGATGAAGTCTATCTTGATGATAAAGCGTTGCTCGAATCATTAGCGATTGCAAAATTGGAGTTAGAAGGGGCAAAACTGGTTATGCAAGGCTGGAAATGGGCAGATTATAAGCTCGTATCTGAATACGATGAACTTGCAGGGTTTGGACGTCTTACCTTAAAAGAAGGGGAGTATGATCCCGCTGAAATGGCGCTAGCGGGGTGTTTGCTCGTGTTAAAAAGTTATGGTGAGCCTGTCAGTATCTATATTGGGTTAGTGCATAAGGATGATAAAAAGGCACTGGCACAATTACAAGCCAGTGTGCAATTAGACCCACTCAACGTAGGTGACGTGAAAAAAATGGAAGATAAGGACGCAAGCGGTTATTCCGCTGCGCTCAATGACGACTTACGGGCGCAGCGTTTGATTATCACGAAACATGCGTTAATGAGTGCGCCAAGCGTTGCGCTTGATACGCTGCATTTCTCTGTCTGTGTAAGCGCGTTCACTGACTCACGTTATGGCAGCCGTCCACTGCATATCAGCGTTAACGACACCACTTGTCATCCTAAAACGGGAGCGCTCACGGATAACAAAGCGGTGCAGTTAATCGAGGGTGTAAAAGCCAGCCTAAATTTAGCGTGGGTTGGTCTGCCAACGGTCGCTGATCGCTTTAACGCTTTTTGCGCCCTCGATGTAAAAGAGAAAGAAAAGCAGGTGGCTTACGCCACGGCTTCCATGTTCGAGGCGTCAATTGATAATAGTCATCAAGCGGTTGAGGCCGTGATATCCACGCTCGATGTGAAATGGTCTAACTACTGGCGACCTACGGCGGAAACCTTCTTTAAGCGCGTGAGCTTGTCTTGTTTAATTGATATGGCTCAGCCTGTCATGGGGGAGCAGTGGGCATTACAAGCCGCCGCACTCAAGAAAAAGGATTTAGCAAATCAGGTTGATAGCTTAGTGAACGGGGAGCGAAAAGGGCTCGATGATGCACAAAAAGCCTACTTTGATGCGTTGATGCCCGCTGGATTTTAAGCCGCATACTGATGCAGATTTACCCTGTTAATTCAGGGTAAATCTGAGCAAAAATTAACTAAATAAATTGAGTTGTGTGTATGCGTGTGTATAATGGTTCAACGGTTAACGCAGAGGTTTTACAATGCTATTTATGGTCGGGATCGAAAGCCCTGCTGATGAAACGCAGGCGTTTGGTATCGTTATCCCCGTGTTTGAAAAATTAGGCTATGGCTGTTTTTCGGCGGCGGATAGCCAAGAAGAAATCTTGTTTAAGGCTAAGAAAGCCATTTTATTAATGGCCGAGGAAGTGATCAACGATGGTCATTTAGTCGATAGCTTGAATGAAGGTTATCGCGACTATCAGGCATTGCATCCCAAGTTCGACCAATGGCTGGCCTTAGAGGTGCCACTAGAGGCGCTTAAAGCCAAACAAAAACGCCTCAATATCACATTGTCAGAATCGCAGATTGTACGTATCGATAGCTTTGTGGCGTTTCATCGCGAGTTCAAAGACCGTTCGGACTTCTTAGCCAAGGCGGCCGATAAGTTAATGAACAGCGCAGACTCAGTAAGATCGTGTTCAAAAGTGGGAGATTGATATGGGCAAAGTAACCGGTATTCCATTTTCAGAGGTGAAAGCGCAGCTTATGGACAATCCCGAGGTTGTCGCGGCCTATGAGCAAGCCGTACAAGCCGATGAACCGATCCACATTATTCCAGTGCAACACAGTGAGGGCGTTATCATGCCAATCAACAATATCGTGAGTTGTACGCGCCAACCCAATCGGGCCAGTTTTTCCTTTGTGAATCTGTTTGGTGGCCATCACTATCCAGTGACGATGATTTTTATGCCCTCTGGCGCGGTGAATGTCGTTGTCGCGGGTGCGCGGTATCGATGCCAAGCAAACCAAGTGCAGCGGGTGATTGATGAGTCAGGGCTTGAGCATGAGGGCTTAGCGTGTTTGAAGTATTTGATTGAAGCGGGGGAGTTGAATTTTCATATTCCCACTGATGTTCACGAGCAGCTTAAAGTGCATCCAGAGTTTCAAAAATACCGCCTCATCGAGTGGGAAGATGAAGAAATGTGAGTGTTGCGATAACGACAAGGAGGATTAGGCATGTCTCAACGTGCGATAGAGATTGTGAAGATAAGTGATCTCAAGTCCGTCAAACAGGGTGAAGTGTTTGAGTGGTGTATTGATTATGAAGAATTTCAATGGCGCAAGGGAGATGACTTTCTAAGGAGTCGAACAGGCGTCGATTCTCCTTGGGAAATTTGGCCGTTGACTGATAACACCAAAACCGCTGCTAACCGCAAAGTATTTGAATTGATAAAATAAGCGAGCGACATGTTGATGGCTCTATTGAATAATTTACTCTTGGTGATTTGTTGGCTGTTCATTGCCATTTCTGCCCTTTATTTCGGCGCAGCCGCATTCAGGCTCGTTTTTATTGGCCGCCGATAGTCACTATTCCCTGTTAGTTCCCCTCAAAACGCGAAACAAGCGGCGGCTGCGCCGCCCTTTTCCGTTTATCTGACAATACCCCTTGGTATGCTTTGAAACGTGCCTCGGCGGGCAATCTATCCATTCTGAGTGTCTATTGGCTGCTGTCGCGCTATGTCATCTAAATACCACTGATGAACTTGGGCGTTCCCTCCGGTCGGGCTTTTCGCTTCGCTCCCCGCGATAACTGGGCCCACTGATGGCAAGCAAGCTTGCCGTGGTCCTCAGTTCCTGCTTGCCAATCCCTAACGCAACATCAAAGCAAACAGCAAAACCGCCAAGCACTGTCCTACTCACTGCGCGGCAAGTGTGGCTAAGCTGGTCGTTTCATTCGGCATCATGGCCGCTCCTGGTGCTATCCCTTTCGTTTACGCTTCCGTCTTATCTGTCGCTCACC
>NZ_JAHKQZ010000023.1:0-95154 GCF_019345585.1 Shewanella sp. NKUCC05_KAH | reverse complement strand
ATCGGACGCGGGATGGAGCAGCATGGTAGCTCGTCGGGCTCATAACCCGAAGGTCGTCGGTTCAAATCCGGCTCCCGCAACCACTTTCTATATGTGTTTATAAAGAGAAACTGTTTATCGGGCTCAACTCCTTATAAACAACAGGCGAAGGTCGTCAGTTCAAATCCGGCTACAGCAACCAATTCTTAGATGACAGAATTAAAACAGTTATTAACAGCAATAATCGGACGCGGGATGGAGCAGCATGGTAGCTCGTCGGGCTCATAACCCGAAGGTCGTCGGTTCAAATCCGGCTCCCGCAACCACTTTATATATGTGTTTATAACGAGAAACAGCTTATTGGGCTCAACTCCTTATAAACAACAGGCGAAGGTAGTCAGTTCAAATGCTGCTACTGCAACCAATTCTTAGATGACAGAATTAAAACAGTTATTAACAGCAACAATCGGACGCGGGATGGAGCAGCATGGTAGCTCGTCGGGCTCATAACCCGAAGGTCGTCGGTTCAAATCCGGCTCCCGCAACCAATTCTCTTTCTGAAAGAGAAAATTGACCAGCATAAGCTGGTTTTTTTATATCTGAAATTCATAGAAAACCACAGTTAAATACAGAACAGAGCAACATGCTCACTCGTCGGGCTCAATTCTTTATAAACAAAGGGTGAAGGTCGTCGCTGATTTAACATTAGCAATCCAGCTCCTGCAACCAATTATCTTTAATGAAAGAGAAAAATAACCAGCACAAGCTGGTTTTTTTGTATCTAAAATTCGTAATAACCCTCTGTAAAATCCTAACCAGATCACCATGGTAGCTCATCGGATTCAACGACCTATAAACAACCGATGAAAGCCATCAGTTCAAATCATCTTCAACAACAGCGTCCAAAATAAGATTTAAACTGTTCAGCTGACATCAATGCATTTTTTGGATGTCAAATTTCGCTATAAAAGTGTCGGACAATATGACTCCTGCCATAGCACCAAAGGAAACGGTGAAAATCATGATGAAAGGTAGAGGTTTCAAATAAGCGGAAGTGAGAACACCTTGACCGAACCAGTGCAGTATTAGACCAAGAATCATGATGCCAAAAGCGAACTTATTCGCGGCAAAAAACATCGAGATTTCGAACGCCCACAACTCTTTATTTTCCTTAAATTGAGCGAAACCGAAATAGAGATAAAGCAGTAATGCCACTATAGCGAGAGTGCAAACACTGAGTGCATAGCTTAATTGAGAAGCCCCAGCCAATACTTGATAGCCGATACGTATGGCATAAATACCGACACCCAACCAAAGTATCAGCAGCGGCAATAAAATGAGTCCCATTTTTATCCTTAAAAGTTGAGATAGACATACACTTAGCACCTAAAGCGAGCTCTGAAAATGAGCGCTTAATGCTATTCCAAGACCTCGGTCCGTAAAGTGAGCTCTTGAAGTAAGTTCTTAAATTGAGCGCTTAGAGCAAATTCTTAAAGTTAGTACTTAGAGTGAGTATTTAAAGTTCGTTCTTAGATTAAGAGCCTTAAAAGCAACAGATAAAATACATAGAGATCAGAATGTTATTTTAACCGCGCCATATGATACACACTGACAAACTCACCATTTCTAAAAGCAAAATCCTTCGACTCACCTTCCATTACAAAGCCAAACTTTTTATATAGACCAATGGCGGCATGATTATCGGTATAAACCGTTAATTCAATTCGTTTTATATTCATCCATTTATCGGTAAGCTCAAGCATCGCGTTAATCAAGGCACTGCCTATACCGCGGCCTTGCCAACTGTCTTTTACACCCATACCAAAGGAGGCAACATGCCTACGGCGAGGTTGCTCATACACTTCAAAACCCAACTCACCGACAATTTCACCTTCAATCTCTGCAACATAACGATGAACATGATTCGATGTTGCTGCAAGACGCGCCTCCCATTTATCGGTCGATGGCAAAGGTAATTGCAAGGTACCGGCATAGGCATTTGGACAGGCATATACTGCTTGAATGGCTGCAGCATCACTCTTCTCTGCATGCCTAATCGTAATATTTCCCAATGAGTCCCCTCCCTAGTTTTCAAATAAAAAAGACGTGACCAATTCAACGTACACAAAGCTAAGCACACAGGTCTAAGCCCAACGAATTGACTTAGGCATGCTGTGGATCACTGTGATTAAGCAACTCAACCCGATTATTATCAAACCGACTTTACGGATGAAGCTCACATAAGACAAGTATGAAATTTAAAAAACTATTGATAAACATGGATTTTATATAGATAGATATCAATCAATATAGGAATTGAATCAACCACCGCCCAGTCTCCATAACCCAGCCTCAATACCTAGGTTGAAACTTTGGGCAAATAAAAACCCGCTCAAGATAGGATCTTGGCGGGTTTATAAGATTCAGGCACTAAAATGATAATTGAGTTGAATACTTCAGCCTTCAATTAATCCAATACAAACAATAGTATGGTTCTAATATAAACTGTTTAATTAAAGTGGTAAACGACCATTAAAGGACAGCGCCAACGTAGTACTATCCACGTATTCCAACTCGCCACCTACGGGTACGCCATGGGCAATGCGGCTTATCATCACTTTGTGACGTCTGGCCATATCGGCAATAAAATGCGCTGTAGCCTCACCTTCTACTGTTGGATTTGTCGCTAAAATCAGTTCGGTGACATCACCCGATGCCAAATGGCGCTCGAGTAACGCTAAGCCTAACTCTTCTGGCCCCACGCCATCGAGGGGCGATAAATGGCCTAAAAGCACAAAGTAACGGCCAGTGAAATGTCCACCCGCTTCAATGGCTAACACATCAGCCGGCGTTTCCACCACACAAATGGTGGAGGAGGTTCCGCGTTTATGGCTAGCACAGATCGGACAGAGGGTTTCTTCAGTGTAGGTTCGGCAAGACTGACAATGACCGACGTCACTCATCGCACTGGACAGCGCACTGGCTAACTTAAGCCCTGCTTTTCGGTCGCGTTCAAGTAACTGAAACGCCATACGTTGCGCCGATTTAGGCCCAACCCCAGGTAAACAACGCAGGGACTGAATTAACTCATCTAACAATGGACTAAATTTCATCGGCTATCTCAATTAAAATGGCATTTTCATGCCTGGTGGTAATTGCATGCCACCAGTAACTTCAGCCATTTTAGTTTTTTGGTTTTCTTCGATTCGACGGGCAGCGTCATTACAGGCCGCAGCAATCAAATCTTCCAGCATTTCTTTGTCGTCTTCCATCAGGCTTGGGTCGATTTCGACTTTACGCACTGTGTGCGCGCCTGTCATAGTCACTTTCACCAAACCAGCACCAGATTCACCCACCATTTCCATACGGGCGATTTCTTCCTGCATTTTGGCCATTTTTTCTTGCATCATCTGGGCCTGTTTCATCAAATTGCCCATACCGCCTTTTCCAAACATAGTCATTTCTCTTCTATTAGGGTTAGTCGCAAGCATTAACGCGGCTAATCTTACTTAAATAAATGGGATTGGCAATCAATGCCGTTATCTTGTTAATAAACTTATGATCTCGATGCAGAGTTTCTCAGCAGCATCACTATAAATATGCACTCGAAGCCTAAATTTAAACCACAACGCTACAAATTAACGATGAAAATTTTACCCAAAGACTCGCCAATAATGGCTAACTCGCGGCCTCAGTTAACTCTGGTAACGCTTGTATTTGCTGACTGCGTAAATTCAACAACTCTGGCGGATACACTAGACTATCGGCATCGAGTTCGGCGCCCATACGTTGGATCAACCATTGCACATTGTCATCATGAATCAATGATTGATGCGCTTGTTGCAGCAACTCTTGATGGAAACGCTTACGTAACTCTAAGGGCGTTTCCCGCTGTTCATCGATTCCTATGACCACTTGTACCCGTCTTGGGTTCCCGAGCGCGGTAGTTAAGGCTTGCTCAAGCTGCACTATGGCAACATCGGCCGCTAGATGCTTCTGGTTTGGTTTAAGCAGCAACGGCAAAGGATCGCTCAAGGTTTGGCAGACAGAATTAACCGCCAGTTGCCGCACTCGCCCGCCGATCTCTAAGCTCGCCATCAACTTGTACCAATGTAAATCTAATGGATGGCCGCTAATAGGTTGAGTCGAACTGAGCGCGACTTGTGTCTCATGCGTGTGTTCCACTGCATTCGACGCATTTGTCAGTGCTGTTGCGCTAACCGAGACAAACTCTGAGCCGGGTATTTCTTCTTGGTGTACAACGTGAGTTTGAAGTATCTCCGACTTCAAACTTGATGCTGCGAGCTGCCCGTCACTCAGGGATAGAGTGTCATCTTGTGCATGATTAGGTGCGTAACTCGCGCCTAAAAGCTCTTGAGCATGACAGGCTTGAACATTATTTATATCAGTAGCTTGCGCGCTCACAGGCTGAACACTGTCAGTCTTATTGCTATCGACTTGCGTCACTTCGATAGATTCAGCTTCAGGCGCTGCCTCCCAAGGCGGACGATCATCTGCAGCGGACGGTTTGACAGGCTTCTCAGAGACAATTCCAGTTGAGATGACGACTGAAGATACTGCTTGGTGCAGCTCGATAGGCTCAAGATCTAAGTCGAAGTCATCATCAAAATCTATAGCTAAATCAGGGTCTAAGTCAGATGCTGGATCAACAGAAAATGCCACACTTGGCTGACTCGCTTCAATTTTAGTAACCGATTTAGGTAAGGTTACACCATGTAATTTAGTGTTTGGCGTCTTAAGTTTTGAGTCCAATGACGACTTTTTTTCATCACCGTCCATAGCACTTAAGGCGTCAAGATCAGATAGCAGCGAATCCCGAGCCGCCAATACAGCTGAAAGAATATCGTCGTCGGCTAAGGATGCTGAAGCGGTTTGTTGTTGCGCTTGGTCTTGTATTGGTTCAAATACTGAGGTCTGTGATTGAGTGAAGACTTGAGCCACAGGTGCTAACTGACGATCAGCAGAAGCTTGCATGCCTGCAGCGTTTGAAACACCTACAGAACTTTGAACATCAACAGAATTTATAGCCTCTTGCGAATCAAAGCCATGGTTAAAGTTATCATCATTATAAGCGCCAGAGGAGAAATCAGCATAAACGTCTTGATAGGAATCAAGCGGAGCTGACTCTAGGGCATAATCCCCTATCGCTGGATATGAATGCTCAGCTTCATTTCCATCAAGACGATTGGCATCATGCCCTAGCTCAAACGCGTTGTTATCGATGTTGTTATCGAAGATGCTCTCTGCAGCAGGGTCTTTATCAAAAAGTGCTTTATCTACACTGTCACCACACTCAACCGCTGTTGAATTGACAGCAGTTTCAGGCTCTGCCGTATTCACTCGACTCGGTTCGGAAGCTGTTGTGACTAATTCAATTTCTTGAATATTCTGAGTATCAATACAAACAACCGATGCCTTGATACCAGCAACGGATTCTGAAGTGTGTATAAGAGACGCTTGAACGGTTGATACCGTTTGAGATTTAGCCTCGGCATTCACTGTGCTGGTATTCAAGATGTCATTGTTAAATCCCTGACTCTGGGCCTGACTTAAGATAATCGCCTGCTCAGCGATTAACGCCGCATCCGCTTCAAGTTCAGATCCAAACTCATGTTCTACTACATCAACAAGCTCACATGTCGCCTCAACGGCAGCGGTTTGAACAGTTTCAGCCTGACTCGCTACGGTGGGCTCAATTAATACCGTTTTTTTTTCAGCAGGCAGTTGTTCCGCAGTATGTGGCTCAGCAAACTTTTGTTCTTTTACATCATGAGCTTGCGCTGTCGCAACTGGCGTTTGCCCTTCGGATAAACTGATCTCAGCGACCGCATCAGGCTGCCAGCGCTTTACTGGCTTTTCCGGCACAAACGCAACAGCGCGTAATAGCGCCATCTCAAGACCCGATTTAGGATCCGGTGCATGGGGTAAGTCTTTGCGGCCTGTTAATAAAATCTGATAATAAAGCTGCACTTGTTCCGGCTTAAGCTGTTCGGCAAAGGCGCGAATTTGTGCGCTATACAAGGATTGCTGCGCGCAAGCGGGGGCAAATTGGGTCAAGGTAATTTGATGTAACAACTCAAGTAAACTGCGTAGCACTTCTTGGGCATCTGCGCCGTACGCGAGCACTTGGGCACAGGTATGCATTAGCACACCAATATCGGCATCGGTTAAGGCGTTAAGCAAGGCAACTACATGCTGCTCATCAATGCTGCCAAGCATGGTTTGCACTTGGCCAAGCATCACATTACCGCCACCAAAGGCGATGGCTTGATCTGTCAAACTCAAGGCATCACGCATACTGCCATTGGCAGCTTTGGCCAGCAATTTTAGGGCTTCTGCATCAAAGGGAAACTGCTCTTGGGTCAATATATGATTGAGCTGAGTGCCAATTTCAGCTTGGGTCAGGCTTTTTAAATTGAACTGCAAACAACGGGATAACACAGTCACGGGCAGTTTCTGCGGATCGGTTGTCGCCAGAAGAAATTTAACGTGCTCGGGGGGTTCTTCTAAAGTTTTTAGCAGTGCGTTAAAACTGCTGCGTGACAGCATATGCACTTCGTCGATGAGATAAACCTTAAAGCGGCCACGGGTTGGACGATACTGCACATTGTCTAACAGCTCACGGGTATCATCGACTTTAGTGCGAGATGCGGCATCGACTTCAATCAAATCGACAAAACGGCCTTGGGCGATTTCCACACAACTGCCGCAAACACCACAGGGAGTGGCTGTCACACCTTGTTCGCAATTTAAGCCTTTGGCAAAGAGTCGCGCTAAACTGGTTTTACCAACACCGCGCGTTCCCGTAAACAGGTAAGCATGGTGTAAGCGCTGCTGGCTTAACGCATTGGTCAAGGCATGCAAAACATGGCTTTGGCCAACCATTTGATCAAATGTGGCAGGGCGCCATTTTCTGGCTAACACCTGATATGACATGGAACTCCCCAGAGTATGTGATACAAAAGCGGGAGCATGCGCCCCGAGAACTTTGAAAGATAACATGCCATGATTTGACATGCCATCAAACTATCCCAAGGCGCCTTTAGCTGCAGATTTATTCGCCTTCAAACTCACAAAGTTTAACCAACTCAAGCCCTAATGCGGTTAAACGGGCTTCACCACCTAAATCAGGTAATGAGATCACAAAGGCCGCATGTTTAACTTCACCGCCGAGTTGGCGGATCAGTTTAACGGTCGCTTCGATAGTACCGCCAGTGGCGAGTAAATCGTCAACAACGAGCACTTTGTCATTTGCGCTAATCGCATCAGTATGAATTTCTAGGCTATCGTGACCGTATTCCAGTTCATAGCTTTGGCTGATGGTTGCACGCGGCAATTTGCCGGGTTTACGCACAGGTACAAAACCGATACCCAATTCTAAAGCCAACGGAGCACCAAATAAGAAACCACGGGCTTCAGTGCCCACAATTTTGGTAAAGCCTTGACCACGATAATGTTCAACTAACAAGTCGATGGTCGCTTTATAGGCTGCTGCATTCTCAAGCAAACTGGTGACATCTCGAAATAAAATCCCTTCCTTAGGATAATTAGGAATCGTTTTAATGCTTTGCTTTATCAAGGATAAGGTTTCTGTATTCATAGCCATCATATTTGCTTAATAAGTTACTTAATCAATTCACCAACCTAGCGGTGGCGGTATAAAACAAAACGTCCACACTGGGTGGACGCATTGTCGAAAGTCGGACAAAGCTTATGCCGCTTTAGTTTTAGTTGCAACAATCACAATGCACAAGTGATGGAAAGGTTATCAATTTGTGCCTTAGATCAAACCCTGTTGGCTCTCAGTTAAATAGCCTCAACAAGAACACGACTAAACTTTCAGTCACAGCGCCTGAGCCCATTCAATCACTCAATCATCCCTCTATTTCAGGTATACCTTTAAGATACCAAAGTAGGACCAATGCCATGACAAACAGCAGACCTTTTACCCAAAGGATAGGGACCACAATAATACTGACACTAAAACTGAGTGCGCTAACTATCATGGCTTTGCGTTTCAATCCCTTACGCATTGCTCGCTGCTCTTGCCACTGGGTTAAGGCGTCGGCAAACCAGGGATGTGTCATCAACCAATGGTGTAAACGTTCACTCGAGCGGGCAAAGCAGAAGGCAGCAAGCAAGATAAAAGGCACGGTCGGCAATATCGGTAGCACGATACCGACTAAACCTAAGACTAAAGCGGTTAAGCCTAACAGTAAAAATAATCCGCGCTTTAATACCATAGGTTTAAATGCCCTTTATCGGAAAAACAAAAGCCACTCGAAGAGTGGCCAATAAGCTACGCGCTAGAGATTAACGCTCGCTTAAATTAAACCTAAATGCTTTAACCAAGACAGACTTGCTGGCAGAGTCGGCAACAGTAAAACTAAAATAAAACCAATAAAATACAAAAAATTAAATGGGTCTTTGAACGGCTGACTACTCATTACAGCTCCTCTAGTATGTGCAAGTATAAGTGCGCAAGAATCGTACAGTGATTGAGATCACAAAAAGGCCGACATTGTAGCGGTTTGTCAAATTAATAAAAACCCTCTAAATGTAGGGTTATTGCATTTATTTCGGCAATAATCCCAACCTTAAGACTGACGTCCGCGCACTATCCCTTTGGCCGCTAATTGCTCGAGTAACTGCATACAACCTTGCTCAATAATCTCTGGCGCCATTTGAGGGTAAGTGATTGTTAACCAATCAACTATCTCTTTAAAACCCGCTTGGCCTTGAGCTTGAAGAAATGCCAGCACCTGTGCGCTTAAGGGATTTAACTGTAAGAAGCACACTTCGCAATCGGCATCTTGATAGAGACAAAAAAACACTGGCGTATCGAGTTGTTGCTGCGGACGATAATCCTGACGAATGTGCTGCACCTCAAAATGATACTGCGCTACCCTCGCCGTCTGCGACAAACATAAAGTCTGCGTCGACATTTGCGCTGAGCTGAGTTGAGATTCATCCTCACTCGCCTGTGCGACCGCAACGGCCAACTCTAGCCATTCATAGTGCGCTAATTCGAGCATAAAAACAGGATCATTTGCCGTGGGCTGATATTCCTGCTGTAAAAAATCTAAAAACTCACTCGCTATATCGATAAAAATCGGCGATTGGCAATCATGTTGACTGAAAAAACGCTGCACCAAAGTCAGCCAATCCTCCTCAGAATACAAACTTTTCAGCACGGGGAAGCCGTTCGACACAAATCCCAGCACATTATTAAAAAATAACTCGCGGTAAACCTGCATACGCCGGACATCAGTATCCACGGGCAATGGCGAAGAGGGATCGCGGATATAATCGATAAAGGATTGCTGCACTTGCTTAAAATCCATTAGGCGCTCCTCTTTACGGCATGAGCACTATTTTGGGCATGGGAGCTGGACGCCGCCATTTGATAAGCGTGAATTTGATTTATCTCGAGCAACAATTCAGCGGTTGTCGGCAAATTAAAGTCACGCTCAAGCAAGGTCGGTTTTACCCCATGCAAAGCATAACAGCGCTGTAATAATGTCCAGACGGGATCGTTAATGGCTGCGCCATGGGTATCAATGAGCAGATCTTCAGCTTGTTTGTAGTGCCCAGCAATATGCAGATAAGCGATGCGCTCCGTCGGCATGGCCTGTAAAAAGGCATCGGCATCGTATTGATGGTTTATCGAGTTCACATAGATGTTGTTCACATCCAGTAGCAGTTTACAATCTGCTTCTTGCAGCACGGCATTAACGAATTCAAATTCTGTCATTTGCGCACCTGGAGCGGCATAAAAAGACACATTTTCTAAAATGAGCGGCCGCTCTAGAATATCCTCTACTTGCTTGACCCGCGCCGCCACATGCTTCACCGCAGCGTCGGTAAAAGGGATAGGCATTAAATCATATAAGTGACCTTGCCCTGAGCAATAACTTAAATGTTCGGAATAGACTTGGATTTGATGTAAATCCATAAAGGTTTTGATATTTTTTACAAACGCGAGATCTAAGGGTTCAGGGCTACCAATGGATAAACTCAAACCGTGGCAGTAGAAAGTATGTTGCTCTGTCAACTCACGAAATTGGCGGCCAAACTTACCACCTAAGGTCATCCAATTCTCAGGCGCCACTTCAAAAAAATGAATAGCATCAGGTACCTGTAAACAAAATTCACTGAGCATTTCTCGTCTTAATCCCAGCCCTACCTGTGCCGTATTTTTTTGATCATTCATAGAACCTCACGAACGCTAACCTGTAATCGCTTAAGAATAAAACACAAGAGACCAGCGCTGGCTGGCCTCTTTAGGCTCAATTATCCCAATAACTGCAGGGATAAAACAAACCCGCTTTACTTCACTTCTTTTTTAACGGCTTCGACTTTAGCATCCACTTTTTCGGCGGTTTTCTTCATATCAGCGCCACATTTCGCTTCACCACACTTACCTTCATCGGCCTTATCAGCGGCTTTCTTCATGTCAGCACCGCATTTCGCTTCGCCACATTTCCCCTCATGAGCTTTATCTGCAGCCGCTTTTTTCATCTCAGCACCGCATTTCGCCTCACCACACTTACCTTCTTTGGCTTTTTCAGCGGCGGCTTTCTTCATATCTGCGCCGCATTTGGCTTCACCACATTTGCCTTCTGAACCGACAATTTGATAGCCCGCATCCATAGCTTCAAAACCAAATGGGTTAGTTTGTGCATTGACAGCAAAAGCTGAACTCATCACAACTGAACCTAACGCTACTGCAACTGCTGTTTTTTTAACTGAATTCATAAATAATCCCTTCTTGTTTATTGAGTAATAATGACCAACAACAGTTTAAGTAGCTGGCTTACAACAAAAGACCTGCCTTATTTCGATTCTATTGCAAAAAATATCACTAAGTCACAGAAATGGTAAAAATATCCTGCTAGGACAATCAGTTTAGCTTGGATTTTATTTATTGGCGCACCTATTCATCCTCCTTCACTAGGCCACTTTGTAACTTAGGGCTGATAAGGTAGAATGCTCGCCCTTTGCAACAGATATGGGTTTACTGCAGTGCGTGTGATTTTGGCTCCAATGGAAGGCGTAGTAGACGCTTTGATGCGTGACATCCTATCGACCATCAATCCCTACGATTTGCTCGTCACCGAATTTGTGCGAGTGGTAGACCAACTGCTGCCTGAAAAGGTCTTTCTCAAACTGTGTCCTGAACTGCTCAACAACGGCAACACCCCTTCAGGTACGCCAGTACGAGTACAATTACTTGGTCAAGAACCCCAATGTATGGGCGAAAATGCCCTGCGTGCCATTGAGTTAGGCTCACACGGTGTTGATGCAAACTTTGGCTGTCCAGCAAAAATTGTTAACCGCAGTAAAGGTGGCGCCGTATTATTGCAATATCCTGAGAGTGTGCACGATATTGTCAAAGCCATGCGTCAAGCAGTACCAAAAGAGCATGCCGTAACGGCCAAAATACGTTTGGGCTATGAAGATAAGTCACTGTTTATGGAAAATGCCATTGCTGTGTATGAAGCTGGTGCAACTGAACTTGCCATCCATGCACGCAGTAAAGTCGACGGTTACAGACCGCCAGCCTACTGGGAATACATCACCGAAGTGCGCAAACGTTTGCCGATCCCAGTGATCGCCAACGGTGAAATTTGGAACAGTGACGATGCTAAGCGTTGTATCGAGGTCACGGGCTGCGACAGTATAATGATCGGCCGTGGGGCAATTTCATTGCCGAACTTGGCTGATACTATCAAGACAGGAGCTACTCCTTATACTTGGGCGCAAACCTTAGGGCTCATGCTCAGTTATACCCAAAGGGAACTCAATGGCCGTAAGAGTGACTATTATCCAGCCCGGATCAAACAGTGGTTCACCTATCTCAACCGTCAATATCCCGAAGCCGATACCTTGTTTAGGGAACTGCGAGTCTTTAAAACAACGGAAGAAATAGTCCGCGTATTAGAAACGGCGCAACGGAACTTATGCGACGAATAATCGCGACGATATTTATGATAAAAGGGCTTTTGCCGTAGCACATATAATGCGATAAGAATGAAGTACTTTTTCGATTTTTAACGGCTAAAAAACCGAAAATGTGGCAGATACTTGATCTTTATCATAGTCGTTGATAGTGGAACTATTAGACTGGACGCCTAGAGTCAAATGAAATAGGCGATTTTACGTGAGCACCACCCATATCAGACATGAATTGTCAGAGCTTGAAGCTAATCTAAGGAAAGAAATAGGCGCGCTCCCTCTGTTCCTCGAAGCCATAGGGGAGCATTACGCTAGCCTGAGTCTGGCAGAATTAATTGATAAATTGGCTCAGACACCACTGGCTGAACACCCACTATTTTGCCGATTAAATAAACTTGATGCCGCCTTTTGCCAGCTCGACTTAGGTCTCTACGGTCTTTGCTCGGATTGTGAGGCAGAAATTGAAACTGAACGCTTAAGCCAAGATCCCACCGAACAACGCTGCACCTCCTGCGCCGAGCATTATCAGCATGAACACCGCCACGAACTGCGTCTCACACATTGATAGCGCTCATTCGACATCCAGTAAACTGCCTTATAAGCAAAAAAACCTCCGCAAGCGGAGGTTTGAGTTATCCAGGGAGGGCGGACAACCTAAAACTTCTGGTTTATTCTCAGGTAATACGTTCTACCTAACACATCATATAAACCCACATTCACATCGCGATAATCGGCATAGGTGTAATAGTTTGGTGTTTCAGCATCAAACACATTATTCACCCCTACTGTGATAGAGCCGTTATAAGCATGGGTATAACCAAACTGAATGTTATGTTTAAAGTAATTATCGTAATCAACATAACGGTCGGTTTCTTCTAACTCGTTGAAATAACTTGCTGATTGACTACCAATATAAACAACTGTCCATGCGGCAGAGAAATCATCGTATTTCCAACTAGTCGCAAAGTTACCGCGCCAATCGGGCGAGTCAGTCGACCCTGCGTAGTCGATCATGTCTGCTTCAGCGTTATCCTGCTTTTTAAAATCAAGCACATGAGTTAAATCCAGTTTGAAATTGAAATCCCCAAAGCCTGTTTCTAAGTTATAAGCCGTAACAAAATCGATACCTGAGGTCTCAACTGTAGCTAAGTTACGAACTCCAGCTTCAATATATTCAATCTTGCCATCAGGGCCGCGAGTCACATAGGGAGAAGAACCATTCTTGATTTCATCACGCAGGATATCATCCACATCAATTGACTCAATTTTGTTGTCATAGGTGATTGAGTAATAAGATAACTCCAAATTCCATGCGTCAGTGACATTCCAAACGCCGCCAAAGGTTAACGAGTTGCCCTCTTCTGCCTCTAGATCAGGATTCCCTCCATACCAGGTTTTGTGTTGATTATTAGTCGCGCAATATATGGCATCCACGTTACCAGGTTCATTACACCATAAAGAATCAACACCCTTCTCAAAACTCAAGGATTGAGACGAGAACATTTCGCTCATATTCGGTGCACGGAATGAGTCACCATAGCTAGCACGCAGTAATAACGTGTCTATAGGACGCCAGCTTAAACCAAACTTAGGCACCACGGCATCGAAGGTCGATGAATTAACGACTTCCCCCTGAGGCCCTGTGAGAGTTCCTTCCTGCTCATAGCGCTCATAACGTACTGCGGCAGAAAACTCAACATTGGCAGGTAAGCCTACTTGGAGTTCCAAATAAGCAGCGCTACGGTCACGCGTGGCATCCACATCATCACCCCCCGAACCGCCGGAGATAATACCCGCGGCCGATTCTGGATCACTGGTTTGCTTAAACTTGATCATTTCATATTCAAGACCGCCGACCATAGCGACTGAAAGATCACCGTCATCGAGCAGTAAGGTCGAAGCAAGACCATCCAATTGAGTACTTTCAAATTTGCCCTGATAAACCCCAGTATGCGCTGCTTTACGATACAGATCTGTCATCTGTTGATCCCACTGCTCATAACTCATTTCAGAGGTATTGAAAATATCATATTGCTCTGAATCAATTTCTTGCTGAATAATATCGTCGTTCAGTAAATTATAATTAAAACTATTTGTCGTCGATGTTGCGTGCTGGGCATTTAATTCCCAGTCGATACCATTCCCTGAATCAATTGTACCAACAAAGCCACCTAGAATATCAAAGTTGTTAGTTTCAGTTAATGTATCTCGCTCGCCAAGTTGCGCACCTCGCATAGAAATCACTAATTCTTCACCAACTGGGTTAAACTTATTATCGGCACTCATCACAGGGGTATTCGTTGATACTGGCGTACCCGCATAACGGGTTTCAGTTTCTGCTAATGAAGCAGAAGCACGGCCTCGGAATTTTATATTTTCTGAAATCTCATAGGAGAAATTAGATAACAGCGAATTACGGGTTTGATCACCAAATAACTTAGTGACATTGCCATGATTATATAAACAACGACCATCACCTGAGTCTATGGTATTTTCCGTTTTTTCACATATATCTGAATTACTATACCAGCTACCATTGCCTGGTCCATATTTACCGTTTGGTACTGAGCTATATCCACTATATGCATTATAACTTGAATCGTCCATTCGCCAAATATCGCGATCCATTACCGCTTTAGTATCATAATATTCATAGGTTAGCGTGATATTGCCTTTATCAGTATTAAAGCCAGTTGCAAGTGATAAACGGTTAGCATCGCCCCCTTCTACGCTTGGCTGCTCAGTGCTGTAATCAAGCTGAAACCCTTCAAACTCCTTCTTAGTGATAATATTTATCACGCCCGCAACCGCATCGGAACCATATACTGCCGAGGCGCCATCGCGCAGGATTTCAATGCGCTCCACGATAGCCATAGGGATAGAAGATGTATCGGCCACAGAGCCAGAGCTTGAACTCGTGCCAGGCATACGGCGTCCATCTAATAACACTAATGTCGCAGACGATCCTAAACCGCGTAAATTGACATCACTGGTTGAGCTTGCACCAGAGCCATAGCCTGAAATACCACGCCAAGAACCAAAGCTGTTTATCGCGGAGTTATTCAATACGTCAGCAACGGTTTTTTCACCCGTCATGGCAATATCCGCAGCATTAATGACAGTCACGGGTGAAACAGTTTCCATATCAACTTGTTTAATACGAGAACCCGTCACTTCAATGCGTTCAACTTTCGCATTTTCTTCTGCTGCACTTACCGCTGCAGAAAAGCCTATTCCAGAAAAAACCACACTGCTTGTCGCCACTGTAATTAAACTAGTACGAACGGCTTTGGCCGTTAAACTTAAATAGCGCATTAATCTCTCCTTGAGGTAAATAAAACCCTATGTTTGTTATTTTTATATTTGGCAAGCGAACTCTATTTCGCTGTAGGGATAATGTTAATGCGCAACATCTAAGTCAACCATTAAAAAAAATTAATCTCAAATCAAAACAAATTGACACAAAATAAATCAACTTGAATATAAGATATCCGGATATACATCATGGGGTTAAGCAATGCAGACCTGTTGAATATATTAAATATTTAATTTGATACAATAAATATCAATTGTTAACCAAAAGAACACCGAGAAACTCACGCCACAAATGAATCAAAGTGTATCGCAAATAAAACGCTGAATATTATTTTACACTTAGTTAAATATTAATTAACCATAAAAAATGCCACTCATTTGAGTGGCATTAATATTGAAACACTGAGTAATGATTGATTACTTAAAGTTGGCAACCTTCAACACTTTTTGAGTTCTCATAAACAATATCGCCTACAGGATTGTAGTCAGCAGCTTTAATCACTTGTTTCTCTTTCAAGAAAGAATAGAGTAAATCAGCATCAACAAAACCCGTTTGAATTGGGCTGGTTAGTTTAGGATAACCGTCACCACCCGCAGCATTAAAGCTAGGTACAGTGAACTTATAAGTGGCTGTTGGGCTAAAATCCTTGCCGCCAATGTCGCTGATGTTGGCTGTTTTAGCCACACAGTCAATGGTCATTTTCACACCAGTGATTTGTGCATAACCACCAGAACCAACTTGAAGACTGCCGACTGCGCCTAAATAAACCGCAACTTCAGTACCCGTCATTTCGTTAAGGGTAACCATATTACCAAATGGCTGAACAGTCAGCACGTCACGGTAACTAATGTTGCCTGGTTGGATAGATGCACGTACACCGCCGGAGTTCATTACACCAAAATCAGC
Organism: Shewanella sp. NKUCC05_KAH; assembly: GCF_019345585.1. Classification (NCBI taxonomy): domain Bacteria; kingdom Pseudomonadati; phylum Pseudomonadota; class Gammaproteobacteria; order Alteromonadales; family Shewanellaceae; genus Shewanella; species Shewanella sp. NKUCC05_KAH. The sequence goes on along the minus strand of NZ_JAHKQZ010000023.1, from coordinate 78,974 downwards.
AGTCACTTTAGCACTTTGTGCCATCGCTAACATACGGCCTAAGTTAGTTTGCTTATTACGCACGTTTGCACGCTCACCATCTAACAGGGCATCCGTTGTCGCAATGACTTCGTCTAACTTAGCTTGACCTTTCTCTTGATAGTAAGAAAGCAGCTCTTTTAACTCTGAATCCGGTTCAATTTTAGTGCCTGCTAAGTCAGCAGTTTTCTTACCAGCATCATCCAGTTTGCGCATATTCACAGGGACAAGCTTGTAGCTCGCTAGATGGAGTTCACCGTTAAAGTATTCAAAATCTGCACGGCCAACATATTTACCCCATTCATGGGCTTGCATGATCCAAGTGCCATTTTGTTTATCAGGTGCACATGCATCACCAGGCTTAAAGGCTGCATAAGCTTTGTTGTCAGTTCCCGGTTCCATACACACTGGATTCTGTGAATGACCACCGATAACAACTTGTAAATCCCCTTCTTTCAATGCGCGAGCCATAGCTACATCGCCAGGGGCATTACTACCATTTTTACCATCCGCGTAATGACCCATGTGCGTGGTAGCGAAAATGATATCTGCCGCTTTGGCATCTTTAATTTCTTTAATCACTTTAGCAACTTCCACCTTGGGATCGGTGAATGTTAGATCGCTAATGTATTCTGGGTTACCAATCTTAGCAGTGTCTTCTGTCGTTAAACCAATAACAGCAACTTTAAGACCATTAACGTCAAATACTTTATAGGCATCAAAGTAACGCTCACCAAGAGTACCATCGGCATTTTTACGGTAAATGTTCGCCGCTAACATAGGGAATTCAGCAAGGCGACGCTGCATATCAAGTACTGATAACGGATTGTCAAACTCATGGTTACCAACAGCCATGGCGTCGTAACCAATTTTATTCATGCCCGTAAAGTCTGGTATGGCATCTTGAAGATCAGATTCTGGTACACCCGTATTAATATCACCACCAGATAATAATAAGGTTTGACTGCCATTCTTACTCACTTCTGCACGAATTTGATCAACCAGAGTTTTCTGAGCGGCTAAACCGTATTCACCATCACTGTTTTCCCAGAAACGGCCATGGTTGTCATTGGTATGTAAAACGGTAAACGTTTTACAAGCACTTCCCGCTTCAGCACACGTTGTTGGAACTTTATCGTCATCACTATTATTACAACCCGCAAGTGCAGCGAGAACAGCAGTTGCAACTAATCCTTTAATAAGCATATGTCTCATTACATCAACCCCTTGATTTTAATTATTTTATCATAGAAAGATTGCCGTGAACTCCATCAAGTTCAGCGTCACGGATAATAGCAAATAATAAAGATAAATTGTGTCATTTTTATTAAAAACTTGACATTTATATGAAATTTGGCGGGCATTTTAAGAAGGATTTGTTTCATATAAAAAATAAGCTGAATGACTGATTTTTATATATTTAGAGAATACAAAATAAAAATGGAATAAATGGATTTTAATCGTTTGTTATAAATAACTTAGGAAATATGAAAAAACATCGCGATTGTTCCTTTAAAAAAACAAGCATGGGTAAATTTCAACTTACCGCATGCTGTTTTTATAAGCAATTAGACTTATCTACATTTCAAATCGCTGTAATAACCATTTAGAAATCGCTTTCAATTGTTCAGGAATGACAGAATGAGGCATTGGATAAGTTTGCCACGTAACATGATAGCCGCCCGCAGTTAAGGCTTCTTTTGCTAACATTCCAGCGGATAATGGTACAACATCATCCTGTAGACCGTGTTGCTGTAATATGGGTGTATTGCGATTCGCCGCACTTAATTCAGCGGGTAACACATCGCCCGTCGGCAAATAGCAAGACAACGCCATAATCCCTGCAAGTGGCTCAGGGAAACGCAGTCCAGAGAATAAACTCATGACTCCACCCTGACTGAATCCCGCTAATACGATACGTTGACTCGCAATACCCGCCGCGATTTGTTCATTAATTAATGCGGCAACCCTTTTTTCCGACTCAAGCACGCCTTGCATATCGGCTCTGTCATGCAAATCCATGCTTTTAATATCGTACCAAGCGCGCATAACGTAGCCACCATTAATGGTCACTGCTTGCTCTGGTGCATGGGGAAAAATAAATCGAATAGCATGATCTACAGGTAAGCCTAATGCAGGCACTACGGGAGCAAATCCGGCCCCCGAATCCCCTAATCCATGTAACCAAATAACCACAGCCGTAGCAGGAGTCTTAGGTTCGACAACAATACGCTCAAGAGAAACTGACATACTAAAAATTCCCAATTCGATATTAAACACTCATCAACTAAAAAATGATGATAAATCTATACGTTAAACACTCATCACCACTCGGGCACAGGTTATTCAGCATCCATGCCCAGCACATCTTGAATCGCACGTAACTGAGCATTTGAGTCCAATACTAAGCTCCAACGTACACCGCCACCATCGGCGATCAGCATAGGAGGCTGACGTCTCAAGCCGATATCCTCAGCACTCGCTTGCAGTACGATACTGGCAACGTTGAGGCGCACTTGAACCTCAAACTCAGTAACGATTAACTTACCCTGCGAAAAATCTAACACCATTATGATAACCGCCCTATGTGAAAACGCCGTCATCATAGCAAACTTGTGCTCTTTTACCGATGGCATTTCCTGACCAGCATTCAAGCCATTAAAGTTTGATTACATTTGAGCTAACAGTGAGATAACAAATCCAGTGAATTATCAGGTAAACTTTTGCGCTATATCTTTTGTGCTATATAGAGTGGGTTAACAGAAAACCAAGCTGAATTGATGGTCTTATCACCCCAAACTCGAACTAACATACTTCATCATTAGGCTACTATAAATAATGCTTTCACTTCGCCGAACCGTCCTTTGCAGCCCCCTAGTCTTTGCCCTGCAACTAATTCCCTGCGCTTATGCCAATAGCACTCCAAATACCTTAACCACTGAGCCTACTGCCACTGTTGCACAAGCTGATACGCAGCAGAACCAAGATGCACAGACCTACGCCAATTACACTGAAGTCAGCGTGAGTCATTTGGAGCTTGCCCTTACCGTCGATTTTAAGCAAAACCGCTTATCCGGTGAAGCCACCCTCGATTTAGCTTGGCATAAGGCGGGGAAAGAACTCATCTTAGATACTCGAGATCTGACGATTAACAGCGTAAGTGCTTTAAATACAGCTGGGAAATGGCAAAGCGTGCCCTTCACCTTAGCCAAAGCGGACGCTGTAAAAGGCGCGGCGCTGACCATCAAACTTGCCGATGAAGATACCCAAAAAATTAAAATCAATTACCACACATCGAATAATCCGTCTGGTATTCAATGGTTAACTCCAGAGCAAACCCAAGGTAAACAGTTGCCTTTTATGTTCAGTCAGAGTCAGGCGATTCATGCTCGCAGTTGGATCCCACTGCAAGATACGCCAGCCGTTCGCCAAACCTATAGCGCCACAATTACTGCCGATAAAGCCATCACTGTGGTCATGAGTGCCGATCGCAAAACCCTGTCGAGCACTCAGACCCAATTCACTATGCCGCAGGCTATTCCAGCTTATTTGATTGCCATTGCGGCCGGGCATTTAAAGTTTGCTCCCTTAGATAACATCTCGGGCATTTGGGCTGAGCCAGAGATCCTCGACAAAGCGAGCAAAGAATTTGCCGACACGCCAGAAATGATCAAAATCGCGGCTAAACGTTATGGCGATTACCCTTGGGGACGTTATGACTTACTTATCTTGCCACCAAGTTTCCCCTTTGGCGGCATGGAAAACCCGCGTTTGTCTTTTATTACACCCACAGTGATCGCGGGTGATAAAAGCTTAGTGAGCCTCATCGCCCACGAACTTGCGCACTCGTGGTCGGGTAATTTAGTGACCAACGCCACTTGGCGCGATCTCTGGCTTAATGAAGGTTTTACGACCTATGTTGAGAATCGCATCATGGAAGACCTCTATGGCCGAGACCGAGCACTAATGGAGCAAACCATCGGCTACTCTGAATTGCTTGCAGAGCTTGCAGAACTTACTCCTGCCGATTCAGTGCTACATCTCGATCTCGGTAAACGTTCGCCCGACGAAGCCTTCAGCGGTGTCCCTTATATAAAAGGCCAGTTGTTCTTAATATTTTTAGAGCAAAAATTTGGCCGTGAACGCTTCGACACTTTTGTGAAAAGCTACTTCAATCATTTTGCATTTCAGAGTATTACTACGGCGCAATTCCGTGAATATTTATCTTTGAATCTATTAAACAAATATCCCCATCTTGTCAGTGAAGGTGAAGTGGATACTTGGATTGAAGGTCAAGGTTTACCGTCATTTCTTGTGCCGCCCAATTCCCATGCCTTCGATGATATCGATGCTCAAAGACAAACTTGGCTCGAGGGTAAACTCAGTGCAAGCGAGTTGAAGACCAGCACTTGGACAGTCCACCAGTGGTTAAGATTCATCAATGAAATGCCAAGAGTCAATCTTGACCAAACCAAACTTGCCGAGCTAGATAAGGCGTTCCATTTTACGGGCACTGGCAACAGTGAAATTGCTTTCGCATGGTATTCACTCGCCCTAGACAATGGCTATTACGCAGTACTACCCGCATTAATACAACACTTAACCCATATTGGCCGCATGCGCTTAATCGTGCCTTTATATCAAAAGCTAGCAAGCTCTGATAAATACGACTGGGCCAAAAGCGTCTATCTCAGGGCTCGCAGCGGCTACCATCCCCAAACCCAAGCAAGCCTAGATATGATGTTTGCCGACAAACCACTCGAGCATGAACATAGCCATTAGCGAGATAAAGAGCCATTAGCGGTTGCGACAATCATTAAGCCATTAGCACCATAAAAACAAAAAGCCCAAACCTAGGTTTGGGCTTTTGCTATTTAATCTTTAGCCTCGATTCATTCAACTCATACTGAACTTATACTCATCTCACATTGAGTCAAATAGAAGCCAAGTTCGAAGCCGAACCCGAAGCCTAAAGATTAGTGGTGATGACCACCTGCACCATGGGCATGACCGTGGGCGATTTCTTCATCACTCGCATCACGTGCACCTACGACTTCAATATCAAATGTCAGTTCGCGGCCGGCTAATGGATGGTTTACATCCACAGTCGCCATAAACTTACCCATTTTAACGATAGTCACTTGGCGCTGACCTTGGTCGGTATTAACCACAGCTGTCATGCCTGGTTTCCACACAGTCGCACCCAGTAAATGCTTAACTGACACACGTTGGTGTGCGTCAGCATCCGCTACACGCTCACCGTAGGTTTCAGCGGCAGGCAAAGTCACAGTGAACTTTTCACCTATAGCTTTACCGTTTATCGCGTTTTCTAAACCTGGCATCATGTTGTCATGACCGTGTAAATAGGCAATCGGATCGCGACCTTCGTTCGTCTCGATCACTTCACCTTTCTCGTCGCGCAGTGTGTAGTTAAACTGCACAACCATATCGTCTTTAATGCTCATCGAATATCCTTTGATTTTCTTCGATTTCAATTGTGGGCCGAGCTTAACAAAACTGTGCTTTTCACTCCACTTTTTTATCCGGCCTCAAAGCACTCAAAACCCGCAGCGAGCGCTCTTTGGCTACAGTAGCTACAGTAACTAAAGTGATAATCCTAAAGCGGTAAACACCTCTGGGCTTGGGAAGCCATCGGCAATCATCTGTTTGCTACGTTGAAAGGCTTGCAACCCTGCCATAGAGTTACGTCCCAACACGCCATCTGGCTTACCAACATCAAATCCAGCCTCGTTCAGTTTTGTTTGCAGTTGCTTTACTTGCTCGCGGCTTAGGCGTGGTTGCTCAGGCGGACTGACTGTCAAGGGTTGTCCACCATTAATACGATCGGCCAAGTGTCCAACCGTAATGGCATAAAATTCGGAGCGATTCCAACGCATGATCACATTAAAATTCTCATAACCTAAAAAGGCTGGGCCTGTGTGTCCCGCAGGCAAATACAGCGCAGCTTGAATATCGACGGCAGGCAAAGGTTGCCCATTCGACTGCGTTACATTGAGCGCTGCCCATTCAGATAACGACAAGGGCTGTTTCGCACCTAAATGACTGTAACTAAAATCCTTTGGCAACAAGACTTCACGCCCCCAACGCTGATTACGCTGCCAACCTAAGTGCTGCAAAAAATTCGCGGCAGAAGTGAGCGCATCTGTGGTGCTATTCCATAAATCGGCCTTACCATCCCCATCACCATCGACCGCATATTTGGCATAGGCCGACGGCATAAATTGCGTATGTCCCATAGCACCTGCCCATGATCCCACCATAGTGTCATCATCGAACTGATACTTTTCTTTCAGTTTTAAGGCTTGCATCAGCTCTATGGTGAAATAATTGCTACGGCGTGGCTCACAGGCCAAAGTCGCCAGCGAATTCAATACCGACATTTTGCCTTTATAGGAGCCGTAGTTTGTTTCCAGTCCCCAAAAAGACAAGATATATTGCGGTGGGACGCCGTATTTTTGCGCTAATTGATTAAGTAAGACACTGTGCTTTTGCAGTAAACGGCGGCCTTCATTGACGCGCCATTCGGTCGCGCGCTTACTGAAATAATTATCAAATGTCTGGCTGAATTCGGGTTGCTGTTGGTCCAGCTCAATCACTCGAGGGACAAATTTCAAGTTCGCAATGGTAGAGTTTATCGTCGCCTCAGACAGGCCTTCTGCACGTGCCCGCGCTTGCAGTCCAGTCAAGCACATTGGAAATGCCTCTGCATTAGATTGTACGCTAGCACTGATATCGGGCATTTGATTGACTTCAGCAGCAATGCCACTTGCGTTAGTGCTGGTTGCGTTAGCATTGGCACTCGCCGTTGGCGCACTTGAACAGGCACTCAGACTGACACAGGCGGCAATACTCGCAAACAGATAAGTTAACCCTTTAATTTTAATCAAATCAACAACTCCAATATTTGATCTCACAACAATCACACTGTTGTGGCTAAACACGACAATATTCCGTCTTCAAGAGGGAATTGCCCTAGAGAGATATTCGCCTTGGCATAACGAGTGAAAGGTTAGAATCCAAAACACCTTTAACGGCCAAGAGCATAGAAGACATGTTTCCCCGCCACGTAAAGCCCCTATCTGAGCCACATTTAGTCAGTAAAACAGCCTGTACCAAGGCGACTCATTACCAATAATCCTGACCCATAGTGACACGTAACACAATCCTTATCGCCATAAATACCTTGCGGCATAGGCTTATTGCTCAGTTATCCAACACAAAAAAATTCTTAACAAAGAATCCCTTGGTATCGCAGCACGTTACCGTATAATGGATAAGTTAACAGCACACATCAAAGAGACCTATCATGACTGAAATCAATGCGGCTTTGGCTGGCTTTATCAAAAATGTAAAACAACATCAGACGCTTTGGGGTCTAATGGATGAAACTGGCGAAGGCTGGGTCGTTTGTGATTCTTCAGAATTTGAAGACACAGATGTGATGCCATTATGGTCAAATGAAGCTACTGCAAAATCCCATTGCAGCGACGAATGGCACGACTATCAACCTGTTTCTATTTCATTAGAAGAATTTCTGGAATATTGGGTCTCAGATCTAAACGACGATGGTGTATTGATCGGTGTTGATTGGCAAACCGATGAAGATTGTCTTGAACTTGATCCTATTGTTTTAGCAAAAGATTTGGTTGATGTTGAAGAAGTTTAATCGCTTCAGTATGCCATTGATTGCATCAAGGACTGAGGTGCTCATTCCTTGATGTCTGCTATTCCGCTTATCGATATTCCCTTCGACAAACGTCATACCTGCTGGTTTTGTGGCGAACAGAGTCATCAACACTTCGAATATATCGCACGCACACATACACCACATGCTTCGTTAGCTGTGCCCGCCTGCAGCGAATGTTTGCGATTAGCCAAACAACATACTCTTAGCTCCATTTGGGATTGTCGTATGGCCGTCAAAGATGCACTGATGCGTATTTATGCGAAACACCTCGCCATTGGGATTAATTGGACCGAAGAAGAGCTTGCTGAGTCCGAATTCTCCTGCAAAGTGTTTGAAGGTTTTAAAAAAAGTGCTTGGATGATGTACCAAATTGCCCGCGACCGTATCAATGCGCCCGGTTGGCCACTGGTATTAGAGGGCGAAGAAATTGACGACCAAGGTTATAGCGCAGGTTTTGAATTCGATGGCGTGACTTTTAATTCAGTCAATGCCGCTATCCAATACTATTCGACGCAATTCACTTTAGATCCACAGTTTTTTGCCGAACTTGTACGCCTCGTCGGCCGAGCAAGATTCAACTATGCCTTAAGGCTCGCCCGTATCCATATCGCCGCCGCCAAAGAAATGAAGCGCCAAGTATTACACGATATAGCAGCCGAATTAGCGTTATAATCGAGCGAGTTACAGGTAGTTGGTCGGCAGATGTTCGCAGAAAAGCAGTTGAAAAAGTAGCAGTTGAAAGAATGTGATTCAAAGACCGTATTAAAAACTGTTATTAAAGCGTTCATTCAAAGCGCTGAACCTATCGATGATCGACTCAAGGTCAATCACCGATAGTTCGTATCTCAAAATGCGATCAGTGATTGATCACTTGTCTTAATCTTTCTTGCACCACTTCCACCAGCAAATCCGGTTGGAACTTAGAAATAAACTTATCACAGCCCACTTTTTCAACCATGGCATGGTTAAAACTGCCACTCAACGAAGTATTTAAGGTGATGAATAAATCCGACATAGCTTTATCGCTACGCACTTCAGAAGTGAGCTTGTAACCGTCCATTTCGGGCATTTCGGCATCGGTAATCATCATCAATAATTCTTTGGCAACTTGTTTACCTTCATCGCGCCATTTCTGCAATAACGTCAGCGCTTGTAAGCCATCAGATGCCTCAATAATTTCGATACCCAGTTGGCCTAACGTTTCACGCACTTGACGTCTGGCGGTCGATGAATCATCCACAATCAGGATTTTTCTGCCTGGCATTTCATGGACTAAGGTTTCGTCGAGTACACCTTCAGATAAACGGATATCGTAGTGAATGATCTCCGCCAAGACTTTTTCTACGTCGATAATAGACACTAACTGCGACTGACCTTGATGCTCTATGCGAGTAATTGCCGTTAGATAATTATTACGTCCAGCCGTTTTCGGCGGCGGCATAATATCGCTCCAAGTCATGTTGATAATGTGTTCAACCTTACCGACTAAGAAACCCTGCACACTGCGGTTATATTCTGTGATGATCATATTGGCATCTTCGTTAGGCGGCACGGGCTTAAACCCTATGGCCGAACGTAAATCAATCACGGGGATAGAAATCCCGCGAATATTAGCAACACCAGAAATATGCGGATGACTACCCGGCATCGCATTCAAGGGAGGAAGCTTGACGACCTCTTTGACTTTAAAGACGTTAATGGCAAATAACTGCGTGGAATTAATGCTAAAGAGCAACAACTCAAGTCGGTTCTCACCAACGAGTTTGGTACGCTGATCTACGGTTGCAAGTACGTTTGCCATAATGCTGCTTCTCTACTCTTGAGGAAAATCCTTTCCCCACATGCGACGGATTAGCTCAAATTATAGCGGTAAACTCCCATGAAGAACCATGCTGAGAGTCTATTTTATCTAAAAATTACAACCACTCTCGCAAAGTTCGGCCATAAACTGCGTTTAGCGCATCTCAGATATCTGCATCCCTAAGCTTATATTTTCAGATAATACGCGACATTGCTAATATTTGGTCTTAGTGTTAACGCAATATTTTCTGGGCGAGCACCATACCCGCAAGATTAAAGGCATTTCTATCGCTGACAATCTCAAATCCCAGCTGGCACAATACCGTTAACAACTCACTATGATTAAAGCGATTCTGCTGTGGATGCTCAAATAAGCGCCGGCTCAATGGATTACAAATTGCGGCACGATATAAATCCTCTATCACAAAGTATCCGTTCGGTTTCAGCACCCTTGCAACTTCCTTAATGGCCGCTTGCCACTCTGGAATATGGTGGAATACGGCAAAATCAAACACCATATCAAACTCGCCATCGCCAAAGGGTAAACATGTTGCATCAGCAACCGAGAAACTCAGCCCTTTTAACCCTTGCGGCCGAGATTGCCAACGGGATTGTGCGGAGGCAACCATTTCAGGATCGATATCCACGGCCGTGATATGTCCCGCGCCAAAATGTTCGCGGATCAACTGAATGCCGTTACCAAACCCACAACCTATTTCTAATGCGCGTTCGCACAAAGCCATAGGTTTTGGCATCATAGACGTTAGTAAAGGCGCTTCGAGATGATTTTGTAGCCAAAAACGTAATGGATGCTGAACGATCTTTTTCTCAAATGGATTTAATTTCATGCCATCCTCTCACTATGGGTAAACTACTGTTGAATAATTTTACTGATCGAACTGCCATTATGGTACGTAATGATAGGAACATAAGTTCACCAGAGGCCACGATGAAATTACCTCTTTTTCCATTACCTATTTGTTTATTGCCCGAAGGTTACACGCAACTGCGGGTATTTGAACCTAGATATAAGCGCTTGGTCGCCGAATCATTAAAGTCAGGCCAAGGCTTTGGCTTATGTATGCTTGAAGAGGATGGTAAAACCATTCAGCCCATAGGCACCTTAGTGCATATTATTGATTTTGAAACCTTACCAGACGGACTATTAGGGATCAGTATTCAAGGTTCAAAACGCTTTAAACTTGATAAAATCAGTGTCGAAGCTGATGGTTTAAAGCGCGGAGACGTCAGTTTAATCGACAATTGGCCTGCTGTACGTATTGCGACCGATGAACGTTACTTGAGTCAAATGTTACAAAACATTCTTAAGGAATATCCGCAACATCTCAAGCACTACCAAACAGAACAGTTCGATGATATCGCTTGGGTCTGCCAGCGCTGGCTAGAAATATTACCCGTACAAGCATCCGAAAAGTACACCTGCATTAATGCCTTAGATCATATTATGACCCGAGATCTATTGCGGGCCGTCATTAAATAATGCTGTGAATGATCCTTTATTTAAGCCACTTCGTATTGATTGAAAGTTTGACAACAAAAATGGGCTCAGAAGTGCAACACACTTCTCAATTTTGTCGTTACTGATATCACACTCAGCACTCACGACTGCGATAAGAGCGAAAATAATGGAAAATATTCAATCACAAAGCAGGCAAACTCGGTATCATGTCCCAATCACGTCTCTGACTAATTCGGCTATGGATAACGAAATTCCAGCTTCCCAAACCTGCGAGCCTCAAGCGGATGCTTTAATCACGTTTATGCTACAAGTAGCAGACAACCGAGACAGAGCCGCCTTTGGTCACTTATTCCAGCATTTCATGCCCAAGATCCGAGCCTTTGGTTTACAAAGACTGAATCAACAAGGGTTGGCGATGGATTTAGTACAAGAAACCATGACCAGCGTTTGGACTAAGGCTCATCTATATAATGCAGAAAAAGGGTCAGTGACAACTTGGGTGTTTACCATTATGCGTAATCAATGTTTCGATATGCTTAGACGGGTACAACACAATAGAGAAGATACTTTCGGTGATGATATTTGGCCGCTGTGTGATGCGACCATGGCTCAAGACACACTCACTGATCACAAGTTGACGGCTAAATTACTCCAACATCTTGATGCCCTTCCCATAGCACAAAGACAAGTTGTGCAAGGCATTTACATGCAAGAACTCACTCAACAAGAACTAGCCGATGCCCTAAAGGTACCGATAGGGACCATAAAGTCCCGTTTAAGATTAGGGCTAGAAAAGTTGAAAAGCTTCTTGGAGACACACAATGATTAAGCATCATCCCCAACAAGAATTACTCGTCAGCCATGCCAATGGGAACTTACCTTTATCAATGGCGATAGCAATATCCGCACACTGCGACCTATGTGAGGCTTGTCGTGAGCAGCTTGCCCTATTCACAGAACAAGCTGCAAATTTAGCATTAAATCCTGATGGCGGTCATGCTGCAAATGATACGGGCGAAGAGTTGATGCACAGAGAGTATGTTGAGGTGCAACACTCAGGCGGCAATCAAGAATCGGCATTGGACATTGACGCTATGATGGCGCAAATCATGACTCAACCGGCAGCGACAAATGTGCCTAATAACGCCCCTATCGATGTCGACATAAAGCAACAGCATTACACTGTGCCCTCGGTGTTTCGTCAGCATTTGGCCCGTCCATGGCAAATATTAGGCAAAGTCAGTCGCATGCGTTTTGATGTCGACGAAACGAACACCCGCGCTAGCCTATTGCATATAGATGCCCAAGGTGAAATCCCCCAACATACCCATAAAGGTTATGAACTAACACTATTGCTAGCCGGAGAGTTTTCCGATCTTAATGGTGACTATGTGCCAGGTGATTTTATCGTGCTTGACGGCCAACATCATCACTCACCGAAAACCATTAACGGTTGCTTATGCTACACAGTATTAGATGCACCGCTGCATTTTACCAAAGGTCTGAGTAAGCTACTCAATCCCATAGGTGAACTGATTTATTAAACCTTTTGACTGAGTTTTTAAACAACAGCAAACGCATAGATTCATTTATAAATTCGGTTTAACGAGTCCATTACATAACTGACTACGATTAATCCCATTAAAATGACCTGTTTTAGTGGGATTTTTTATAACATTTACCTATAAAACGGCAATATTAACCTTAGTCAATTACCACAAAAATAAAAACGAACCCATAAATAGGCCTGACAATTCCTCTTTAAATCAAGTAAATAGTCACGAAAGCACACTTTAATTCAACATTAGCAAATAAATAATGACATCGAATAAAAATTAAACTTGCATAAGCCATTTTTATTGATATACTGCACGTCGTTTTGAGATACACCTTGTTGTTTACCTTTTTAACCCAGCCTGATATTTAGCAATCAGAGTTCGGTCCTCATAAAGAAAGCCTACTACAAGCAAAACCCCATAAGCTCAATCATTCGATATCACTAAAATCATGTGGTTATGTCTGTGAACTTACCGTTCTCCTTGTTGTCATAGTATTGTCATTAAGCTATGGTCAACTGGTTGAATCGAGTTATTCCATTGACGTAATCGACAACATGAAATATTTATCGATTAAGCATCTCTTGATTAATGAATCAAAGATGGGGTAACCTCGATACTCAATAGAACGAATCTTTCGCACAATTGCTAAGGATATTTTATAGTTACAACTATCTCACCTATGGGTGAATTAACAAAAAGGAGTGTGGCATATGTCATACAAAATTAATGGACATGAAATTACAGTGAACTTCCCTGTAGATTCAATCTCAGTAAATAAAACCTCAATTGCTTTTACCGATCGTCAAGGTAAAAACAGACAGACTTTTTCTAAACGTACAGAAGCCATCAGCTTTATGAAATGGTTATTGTCCGCGAACAAATAAGTCAAAAAGTAAGTAAAACGATAAGTTAAAAATTAATACCGCAGTACCCGTTTACTCAAGTGTATTTAATCGGTTTCCATTATCTTCGCAGTACCGAGCACTTAAGTAGACTGATAGCCGAATGTCACGAACACGCTATCCTTTTTTACGTCATTATGACGAGCACATTTGGTTCAGGCTGTATCTCTCTCACACAGATACCTGCCGAACCAAATGAGTCAAATCCAGCGTTAGATCACCTCTTTCCATTGCAGCATCCGCTAATATTCATACACATGAATACTGTTCAGCACATCATCTATGCCAAAACCCAATACTCAAATTGCCATGCAAACCTTGATAAACCAGATCAAAGAGACTATTCCACTCAATTTAGAAGAAGCACAACTGTGCCAGGGACAATGTTTAGGTTGTTCGAAGAAAATGCTGGAAATGTTAGATGCCGAAATCAGTTATTGGCAATTTAGTGAGGTGACGCCTAGCCTAAAAGATTTAAAAAACCTCGAAAACATTGGCTGTCGTACCTATAAAATTCTTAAACGGAACCAGTTACTGTCTTAATCGCTTGTATTTGCATTTGACTATTTATGGGGCGTTTTACTTACGCGACTTAAAGTAAAGAATCCGCCTTCTTAGAAGGCGGCTTTGACTTGCCCCTGGAAGGGGCTATTCCAAAAACTACATCATCTGCAACGACAATTGAGCCTCATGTTCCTGATCTTGTTTATCTTGATGGCGCACATATCGTCTAATGATTTCTTCATTAACACCTACTGTATCTACAAAATAACCTCTGGCCCAAAAGCTATTGCCCCATAGCTTTTTACGTACATGAGGGAATTTATTGAATAGCCTTATCGCACTTCTTCCTTTCAATACTCCCATCAGCGTTGATACTGACAGCTTCGGCGGGATTATGACTACCAAGTGAACGTGGTCTATCTGAACGTTTAATTCTAAAACCTCACAACCCTTCATATTGCAAAGGATATAAATTGACCTGTATAACTCCTTACCAAGGTTTCCTTTTAACATTTTAAAACGGTACTTCGGAGTCCAAACAATATGATATTTGCAACGCCAATAAACATGTGATGAACTTCTATAATCGCCCATGCTTTTCGTTTCCTCTTACTTGTGGTGAATAAGAAGTCTCTTTTAGCATGGGCGTAATTCAGGCTATAGCCTCAAGGAACAATCACCACCGCCAGAGGCGGTGGTTTTAGGATGACAATAAATTCAAAACTTAACTGACAATATGACCCTAATAGAAATCACATTGCCAGTTTTATCTTCGCTATTGTCGATAGCCGTTAAAAATCACAAATCGATAGGCTCAACTTCTAGACTCTGCCAACCTTGCGCGAATATCTGCCAAAGAATATTCCGTTAATAGTTCACCATCGGCAAATACGGGAACAAACTCGCAATTGTTGACATCTTGCCAGCTGGCTTGATCTTTAAGATAAAATTGACCCTGCTCATCTTTAAATACCGCTACTAAACCCTTAGCGGATTTTTTAGTGCCATCATCAGTTTTAGGATCTTTAAATATTTCTCTGTCTTTACCATCAACTTTCGCAAAGGTCGCTTTCACGGCATAACCGTCAGTATCTCGGGTCACGTGTTGATAGGTAAAACTGCCTATCCCAAACACAATATTGGTTGACGCAAAACCTTTAGCCTTTAAGCCAGCACAAATGGCTTCAGCACGTTCAATGGTGATTGAATCGCCATAGATCAATCCAACATGGTTATTCAGCGCTTTGTAACCTTTGGCAGTTGTGCTACCCCCAAAGACGTCCCACAGACACTCAATAGCGCCTTTATATTCAGGACTCCCGATTGGTGCTTGTGGATCGCCACAAATGATTTTCACAGGGCAACCCGTATCAGGCCTAAACACCACTTTGCCATCGCGGGCAAGAATGCGGTCTTTTAACGCTAAGGTGAATTCTGTCATCACCTGCCAAAAATCCCAAGAATCTGAAACAATGCTGACAATGCCCGTTGGGTAAATATCTTCAATCAAACGGCGGAACGTCTCTAATTCATTCTCCATGCCACCCGCGCACATGACACTGTGCTCCGTTGCGGGCACACTGCCACCGACAAGTTCTTTATCACTATCGGCAAGGTAATATTGCTCAAGAAAATCAATGGCGGGTATGGTATCAGTCCCAGTAAAACTGAGTAAATGTGCGGCGCCGCTCATTACAGCGGCCTCTGCACCATACATGCCACGGAAACTAAAATCGTGCCCCTGCCAATCAACAAAAGCGATGTCACCATCGGTTTCTAGCGCGTAAGTCTCAAATATTTTGCGGTATTGCAGCGCGGTAGTAGCACTGGTACACATACCCCACACATTAGCAGAAAGGATGGTTTCGAGATAATTGGTCAACCAAAAGAATCGCTCATCAGTATTGTACAAAATCAAGCAAGGCACTTTTAATGGATACACAGAGCCTTCAGGTAATGCCATAATTTTAATTGGTAAATAGCCTAAATCATGCAACTCCTCAATATGCTGAGTACCCACATTATTTGGCCCGAGATAGTTATTGATACGGCGGGAGAATTGACGAATGACCTGAACTTTGGGTTGTTGAAAGAAATCACGGTTCCAACTGTCAATCAAGAAATGCTTGATAAAATATTGCAAGCCAAAAAACACCATTTGGTCAGTGTAACCACGACGGGATTTACGGGCGGTCAGGTTACTAAAAATCACCTGAGTATTATTGGGATATTGACGACGATGGTCGACTTTGTAGCCATCAATGGCGGTAACAGGATTCAAGTACATAATATTTTCCTTAATGATTCATATAACTCAAAACAGCATGGCAATGACAGAACTCGCTCGAAATATGTGTGGGGACACCTAAACTATCGGTACAAAATAATCTGTCTATGCCCGACTCTCGCAGTACCAACTCGCTGGCCTTATCTTCATAATGTGACACGATCAAAATAACGCTTTGGGCTCCCTTTTGCTTTAATTTGATGGCAAGTTCAATAAAGGTTCTGCCACCCGCGCAAATGTCGTCAACGATTAAGCAGGTTTTACCCGATAAGTCATCACAGAACACTTCGGTAGCGATAATATGGCCATTGACCACATCACGATGTTTATCGGCCCTGATCACCGGCATTCCCTGTAACGCTTTAGCTAAGCCGAATACTTTTTTATTCGCCCCCGCATCGGGCGAGACTAACACTAGCTCATCCGATAATTGGGCAGTGATAGCGGCGACAAAGCTGTGATTGTCTATAACCTGAACTCGGTCTAACAATGCGGCGGTGACATCGCTGTGAGGGTCAAATACAGTGACCGAAGCATATTGCTGCTGATTAATCAGGCTAGCATAGACTTTTACCGACAAGGCCTCACCGGCATTACACACCCTATCTTGGCGAGCGCCCGGCATATAAGGCAGTAGCAAATTAATTTGCTCGGCACCACTGCGACGTAATGCATCAGTTAACAACAAGAGCTGCATGATGGAATGATCGCCCCGATAACTGAAAAAGATCGTTACTCGTTTAGCAGGAGGAACAAGTATTTGAACATGATTCTCCCCCGCACCAAATTGAAATAAGCGGTAGTGAGTCTCATCGCTAGCTGCGGGTAACCGATAAAAATCGGCTTGCGAACATTGAGCGTGAGAAGCATCTTGAGACGTTTGAATACGTTGAGACGTTTGAATACGTTGAGACGCTTGAATACGTTGAGACATAGTAACCTCCTGTCTGTGGCAAGATTGCCGAAATTGACGGCGCCCTTGTTGTCTACATGAACAATAGTGTCTTAAAGACATTATTGTGTAAAGTTGATTTTTAGACTATTTCAGACGGAGCAACCTAAAATGTTATGCTTAAATGACATATAGTGTCCTTTAGACACTATAAATGGGCGCGACAACTAAGAAGCTACAATATGGGTATCGAGTAATATAAGAACCGGAGACATTAGGACAAAATCAGTAATTAAACAGTCTTTACTGATTCAAAGTCACCATGAATAAGGCATAACCAGTCGCCGTAACTCATATTGAGCAAGGCGAATATCTGGCCTAAATCCACATTCACTGTGATCAACATTCTAAATTTCTTAAGAAGCGATACGATGCGGTATTGGGTTTCAAGCGGTATAAATTAGCAGGACGACCACGTTCGGTGCGCTTTAATCCCGTATCGATCAATAAATCGGCCTGTTCAACCCGCCGACGAAAAGATTTACCTTGGATAGGCTTGCCCAGCAAAACCTCATGAACATGCTGCAGTTCTGGCAAGGTAAAAGGTTCAGACAGTGCAAATCCTGGCACTAAAGAATATAAGGCTTTTTGTGTTAAGCGTTCCCGCGCTTGCTCAATTAACTGCAGATGATCAAACGCCAAGGGCATCTGCAACACATCTGCTAATGGCCACCACTTAACATCACTCACTGAATCAATCTGGATTTGGCAAGCTTGATAACTCATCAAGGCGGTATAACACACAGTCACAGACCAGCCTCTTACATCGCGACCACGATTACCCACAGTGCATAGCTGCTCAATATAAGGTGGCACTACCGCGGTTTTCTCATGCAGTTTACGTAATACAGTTTGCTCAAGGGATTGGTCGCAATTTTCATCGATAAACCCTCCAGGTAATCCCCATAAACCTAAAAATGGATGATTTGAGCGTTGTACTAAGAGTACTTTAAGTTGCTGATCGTGATAGGTAAACAATACGGCATCCACTGTCAGTAGCTGAGCCTTAAAAACCTTAGGATCGTAATTGGCGAGATATTCCGCTTCAGTCATTGATATTTCTCATCGTTCCAAATCATCAGCTTAACTTAGCATTACACAGCTTCAAACATATTATGTCTTAGCGTCACTAAGTCAATGATCAGAGGCACAGGATGAGCCACTTTGCCCAAATTTACGCTGATAACGTGGCAACATGGTCTCGTTCCCGAGTAAGCCACCTTGGTGGATATACATCACAGGACCTGGTTCACTACGTTGTAAATAATCTTCAAGCACAATAAAACCTAAGGGATCGTAGAGTACTTCAAACTGCACGCCTGAGGCGCAGACCCGCTGCCACATGGCATAAAATTCCGGATAAAGTTTACCAAAATGATATTTCTTGCCGACATTAACAATCTGTGGATGCTCACTGGTATTGGTATTAAGCAACGAAAATTGCAAGCGCAAATAATCATCGCCCCCCACCACGGCGCAAGTCACGACGCGAATAGCCGTTTGCTGACGGATAAAATACTGATTTAAAAATAACGCTGTCGTTCCCGTCCCCGAAGGTAAAAATACCGTTAAATCAACCAATCCATTCGCCTTCGCAAACTGTACTATCTCTTGCGCCAATCTATTTATCCCGTATTCGGCGTAAGCACAGCGCCCCCCCTCTGGAATAAAAAGCGCCGTCGGCTCATTCACGAGTACTTGAGCCTCTATATAATCAGGGCAACTCAGTCGCACATCGCCCACTTGCGCAGTAGGCTCAGGACTAGCCTTAAGATTTGATAAAACGTGAGGTTCAGATTGCGACTGAGTGCACGCCTGCTTTTGTGCTATTAACACACTTAAATCGATAATATTAGCGCCATTCGCTAAAGCGGCAGCGTAATTGCCCGTAGGATGTTTAACCACTTGACTGGCAATATGATCTACATAAAAATCACATTGCCAGCCTTTCATCTTCGCTAATGTTGACAATGAATACAGTGAGTTAGCCAATGGCGAGCCGTGACCTATCACCTTGCTGATGCCTGCAAACTCATGATCTAAAAAATAGCCGAATTTGCGAGCTTTATTGCCACTAAACGCCGGATGCAGTAAATCATCACGTTTTAGGAATATGTCTCTGCCAGCAAAGGCAAATGTATCGACAGGGGAATTTGCAAACATCAAGCTACTCAAACGATTAAATTCTCTGGTTTTTAAACCAGTTAAGGGAAGGCTAGTGTAACTCCGCCCTTCCTGTTACGCCCTTAAGAAATTATCAATTTGGCGAAAAACTAGTGAAAATGACACATGAATCTCGAATACATATAATTAACCAATTGATTATGAACAATTTAAATAGTTGGCATAGTTATCGCTTAGACATTGACATATATTCAATTTATCGAAGCTAACGATAAAGGCTAACAGGGTAAACATAAGGAGCTTTCAATGGCTGTATTACGCTTAATATTCAACATAGCTTGGTTTGTACTCGGCGGATTTGTGATGGGACTCGCTTGGTGGCTCGCAGGTATCCTGTGTTTTATCAGTATCATTGGTATTCCCTTCGGCCGCGCCTGTTTTGTTATCGGCGAAATGACCTTTTGGCCCTTCGGCCAAGAACAAATGAACCGTCGCCACTTAACTGGACGTGAAGACTTGGGCACAGGTGCATTAGGCATGGTAGGAAATATCATTTGGTTCTTACTGTTTGGGATCTGGTTAGCCATAGGGCATTTGGTCCACGCCTTAGCTTGTTTTGTGACGATTATCGGTATTCCCTTTGGGATACAGCATCTTAAGTTGGCTTTACTCAGCCTCACACCGATAGGCCAAACCGTAGTGGCTAAAGCTTAATAAGACAATGCGTTAACTGCGCTATTCACTCTCGATTATTTGGTTTCAAGAGTGGATAGCGCTTTGTCATCCCATACAGTAAATATCGCTTCGTTTAAGGCTATTTCTTCCTCCAATAAATCGTTGCAATCATATTGAGTATTGGCAGGCTCACTATCCACAGAAAACTGCACTTGCGGCTTAGTCGCCCCCACAATGTCCAACAGATAATGCGCCAGTTTTGCGGGTGCATCTATAGCTGCATCGTGACCGCAATACGCGAGTACAATCAAATCGGTGTAAAAATGCCGTGCTAGCGCCTTACTCGATGCCATACTCACCAGCGCATCACGGTCACCGCAGAGCACAGTTATCGGTACTTCCACTGTCAATGGACATTGGTATTGAAAAGCCGCCCAAAGTTGTCGCCCTACATTGCGTCTACTTGGTGTGGTATCGCGGCGAAACTCACTCCACTTGACAATTAAATCTCGGTCTCGCCGATGACGAAAACTGGTTAAACGCACTATAGTCGACTCGATTGGATGTAAAGCGTTACCCCGAGCCCGCATGAAAAAAGCCTTCAATGCATTCAGCGGATTAAATCTTTGATACCAATACGATAAATTCGCCGCACTGCTGTTTAATACAAAGGCATGTCTTATCTGCCAAGGTCGCTGGCATGCCATTTCCAACGCCAACATACCGCCCATAGACAAGCCGAGGAGATAAATAGTCTCCCCTTCCTGTACCTGCTCATCCAATTGCTGCCACACGGCATAGGCATAATCAGCAATCTTAAGCGGACTTAATTCGTGGGATAGCGTCCCATTGCCCGGAAGATCCGGTGTCAGCACTCGCAATCCCTTTTGTCGCAGACGCTGATCGAAACCATTCCAATGGCGCTGATCACGCATTAATCCCCTTAATAACACCCAAGTGGTCATGACTGAGACTCCCGATACCAATAATGCCGCGCACGCTCTGTCAGCTCAGTCAAACGTTCAGGTGTTAACTGCTCTAACGATTGGGCATAGGCCGCTTCCATCATAAATTGCATGAGTACTGTATGCCTGCGTAAAATCCTGTGGTGACGATGTGTTTTTTGTGGATTAAAAAAGCCAGCAAAATTAAATATTTGTCTAGGATTCTTCTTTATCCATGCCCAAGATCCCATCTCTAATGTCAAAGGTAAAAATGGCACCTGAGCAGAAGGATCAGCCACTTGGTGCTGGCGATAGAGATAATCCCAAATATCACCATGAGTGCGATAAAACTGGCTCTGCGGCGCGAGTCGATAATGGCCGTGATGGGGATAACTCTGTTCAAACAATTGTTTTAGATGAAAAATATAATTGGCATTTTCGAAGGCGGTACGGGTATGGGCGTAGGGGAACCAGATATGATCACTCAAACCAAATCCCGAGTGGGCATCGAGCGAAATCAAACTTGTGCTGCGACTCAACAGTTGTTGTACATAGGCAACTAAGCCCGCAGTTTCCAGCTCCATTCCCCCAATACCGCGATACCAGGGCAGCCGTGACGATATACGCTGTCCTCCCACCATAAAGGACACTTTTTCACGGGATTCTATTGGAGCGTTACGCATCAAATCTACTTGATTACCATTGCCCCGCGTTCCCATGAATAACCCAACAGGATTCACTACAGGTACAAAAGCTAACCGCAGGCCCGTTAGCATCTGTTGTAGGTGTTTATCCCAAACAAGCCGCTGCAATAAACTGTTTAACAATGCCAAAATAACTTGAGATCCAATACGTTCAACCCCATGCACGCCACCCACAAAGAGCACTGTCGGACAAGGCGTATCTGTACCACCTAACTCAACACTGTAAAGGGGGAAATGCTCTTGGCGGAATGGAATGTCGGCAAGGATCTGATAATCTAACTTAAGATGATGAGTATCAATGAGTTGCTGCAGCGTATCTAACTCAAATGGAAGCTCAAAAGGAAGTTTCTTCATGTCACCTTAATCAATAAAATGAGAGAACAACTCATGCCGTTAAAGTGATACTAATAGTGAACAAAGACAAAATGATGACAAACTGCATATCAGAAGTGACTTTACGGGGAAATAAGCGGAAAAATAGCGAGTAAAACAAAGAATAAACTATCCTAAAACCCTACATTAGTCTTCACGATAAAGTAGCTCTCCAATGATGGTTTCTACGTCAACCTGCGCTAAACCTTGGTCAACAATATCTCGCCAACGCCGTCCCTCTTCTGTATTACGAAACGCGATATAGAGCTGCTTATTCGCCAGAATTTGCCGATTGATTTGCAACTTTGTCGCCAGCGGCTGTAAGGGCTTTTGCTTGAGTAAATAGTGCAGAACGTTGACATCAATCACCGCGGCATCAATCCGACCTGCGGCAACTTTTTTAACATTATGCTCATCCGAAGTCACAGCTTCAGTCCGCTGTACACCGGAAACGATCATGCGATCTAAGGCCTGAGTATTCACATAATCTTTCACCACACCTAAGGTATAGCGATTAAGATCTTCAATATAATTCCAACTTACTGGATGGGACTTTTGCTCCACCAGCCCCAATGGGCTTTCGCCAATCGGTTTTGAAAAGATAAACTTTTCAGTCTCTACATAGTATTCAGGAAAATAGCCTATGTAGTCAGAGTTCGGCATAGTCGTAAGTTTGACAGCGCGGCTCCACGGATAGAAATCCACGTCTAATTGGTGTCCCATGACGTTCAACGCCGCCCGTACCACGGCAATACTGGCACCCTGCTCCATTAATTGCTCTCCTGAGTAAGGCGGCCAAAGTAAAGATGTGAGCATTAAGGTGTCCGCTTTAGCTTCGCTTAATCCCATAAAGGAAAGACAATACACAAGGAGCATTGAACGCCATCGAACCATTTAGTACTCCTTTGCCTGCATGGATTTACGACTACATCATCGACAACTTAACGCTTTCGTTTTTATCTGCCGAGATTTTATGACTGGTTAGATTTTATGACTAGTTTTAGTATAGCTATCAAGCCACAGCGGGGAAGTGAAGTTTTGTTACAATTAGAATAACGACATTAGCAGCGAAAGCTAACTCAAAGTGCAGCTTGACTTGATGATATGACTCGCCGACTTTTTCATTAGCCAATTAGCTTGTTCGTTTATCTGCTAACCGAAATAGCTAGACAGAATAAAATTCAAGCCGCATTGCGCGGCTTGGAAGTCAAATATCAATAGTATTAATCAACTCAAAGCCAAATGACTTAAGCATTAATATCTTCATATAACTCTTGATACATCAGCTCACGCATTTTGAATTTCTGAATTTTTCCCGTCACTGTCATTGGATACTGATCCACAAACTTGATGTAGCGCGGCACTTTAAAGTAGGCGAATTTCTCGGTGAGAAAATGACGAATATCAGCCTCTGTAATCGCGGCTCCTGAGCGGACTTTGATCCAAGCACACACTTCCTCGCCGTATTTATCGCTTTGAACGCCAAAGACCGCCGCATCCTGCACATCTTTATGGGTGTAAAGTTTCTCTTCAATCTCACGGGGATAAATATTCTCGCCGCCGCGAATAATCATATCTTTAATGCGCCCCACAATTTGCACATAACCTTGCTCATCCATTTGGCCAATATCGCCCGAATGTAGCCAGCCTTGACTGTCTATGGTTGCCGCCGTTTTATCAGGATCATTCCAATAACACTGCATAATGCAGTAACCGCGACTACAAACTTCACCGGGTTGATTAATTGGCAGCACTTCGCCAAATTCATCGACAATTTTCACTTCGGTATGGGGCAAAGCACGGCCAACGGTGAGCACACGTTTCTCTACGGGTGAGTCGATTTCAGTAATGTGATTGAGCGGACTGCATTCGGTCTGTCCATAACCAATCAGCACTTCCTTCATATACATCAGGTTTTGTACACGTCGCATCACTTCTTCAGGACAAGTTGCCCCCGCCATCACGCCGGTACGTAAGGAACTCAAATCAAAACGAGCAAACTCTGGGTGTTCCAACTCGGCAATAAACATGGTCGGTACGCCATGCAAAGCGGTGCAACGCTCTTGCTCAATCACTTGCAATGTCGTCAGTGGATCGAAGGATTCTCCGGGGAACACAGCAGTTGCGCCTTTGGCTAAGCAAACTAAACTGCCGAGTACCATGCCAAAACAATGGTATAAAGGCACTGGAATACAGAGTTTATCGTGACAGGTAAACTTCATCGCCTCTGCGACTAAATAGCCATTATTCAATATGTTATGATGGGATAAGGTCGCACCTTTCGGGCTGCCCGTCGTGCCAGAGGTAAACTGGATATTAATCGCATCGTACGGGCTTAATTCCTTAGCAATACTCTTGAGCATTATCCTGTCAGCGGCGGTCACATCAACGATCAAGTCATCAAAATTCAACATACCGACGGATTTCTCTGCGCCCATACGGATCACAAATTCAAGCTCAGGTACGGCTTTAGCTTGTAATTTACCCGAGGGACAAGAGGTTAGCTCAGGTGCCAATTCATATAGCATCTCAAGATAATTGCTGGATTTAAACTTATCAGCACAAATTACCGCGCGGCAACCCACGTTACTCAGCGCGTATTGCAACTCTTCAGGACGATACGCAGGATTAATACACACCATGATGGCGCCAATTTTAGCGGTCGCATATTGGGTTAAACACCACTCGATATTGTTAGGCGACCAAATTCCTACCCTATCACCGGACTTAATACCGAGTTTTAATAGTCCTGTGGCGAGCGCATCGATTTGGGCAAGATATTGGCGGTAATTCCAGCGGATATGTTGATGGTGAACGACGACAGCTAATTGTTCGGGATACGTTGCCGCAATCTCATCAAGATATTGACCTATGGTCTTCTCAACGAGTTTCGGTGATGACTCGCCTCTAAACTCGCTAGCATTGAGCGGGCTTATAACTTGGCTTGTAGGAACTGACATTAAGGCCTCCGTGCATTTATTATTATGGTTAGCGAGGTCCAAACTAACCAATCCACGGATCATGTCACAAGTAAAAAAGCACTTTATTAGACTAAAGAGTAAGACAAACTATTAGATAACAATCCATTAAAGCCCAGTGCTAACGGCTGATAAACTCAAAATGAGCACTCGACTTAGGCACATTTAAGCTTTGTAACCGCTCAACAATGGCCAGTAACACCCCTTGGCGACGCATATTTTCTAACACGCCGGGGCTAAAAACCTCGAGTCGCGTCATGGCCGTCAACAGCAACTTACATTGTGCGATACTAGCATCACGAATATAGGCAGGTTTATCGACTAAGTAACTGTTGTTATACCAATAGTCCCAAGTGAAATTAGCCAATAACCAACCTTGCGTTGTCAGGTCATTAATAAATTCCAGCATTCGCTCATGACTTAAGATCACATCACCCGCCGTAAAATCCTTAAGATATTTAGTGTATAAACCACAATCGGATGTCATTGTTAAAGTCCCCATAACACACCTCACAGGTTTTGGTTGCCTCTGCTGCCACAACTTGTACGACACCAGTCACAAACCGAGATCGAATTTGACGCTTTGCCTTAGAAACGAGAATTTGCATAAGGCATACCAAATAAGATTACTGTCAACAGGCTAAGCCACGTTATCTGAACGGAAACTTAATCAAACTCACAATATTTGATATGGGTGACGAACTGGGGTATTCGACAAAATTCAGATAAACTCAGCGGTATTGAAGCGCTTAACGGCAACTATGAGTAAAGGAAACAAGATGAACTACTGGCTTATGAAATCGGAACCCGACGAATTTAGCATAGATGATCTTAAGGCTTGCCCTAACCAAACTGAAGCTTGGCATGGGATCCGTAATTATCAGGCGCGTAACTTTATGCGCGATGAGATGCAGATTGGCGACAAGGTATTTTTTTACCATTCAAGCTGCAAAGTGCCCGGTATTGTCGGTATCGCTGAAGTTGTGACCAATGCGTATCCCGACAGCACGGCCTTCGATCCAGAATCGAAGTATTTTGACCCTAAGTCAGATCCAACCAAACCAAGATGGCTACGAGTAGATATCCGCTTTGTCAAAAAATTTAACGAGATTATTCCCTTAAGTTTGATAAAAAGTTTACCCCAACTGGCGGACATGTATTTAGTCTCTAAGGGGTCAAGACTCAGTATCCAACCTGTGACCGCCGAACAATGGCAAGCCGTACTCATGTTAACCCGCTAGAAAGCAATCTTGAACCAGAACGTTCAGCTATAGTTCATTTCGCATCGCCTATTGTTGGCCACATCCAGCATTGGACACAACATCAACTCAATGCCCCTTAGGAGTACAGATGAATAAATTGACCTCAGTGGTAATCACAGGACTTGTCCTCAGCTTAACGATGTCCATCTCAACCTTTGCTAAAGATGACCATGAGCACCACAAAAAGGATAAAAGTCTACCGCCGGGATTACAGAAAAAAGTTGACCAAGGTCAGCCACTGCCACCCGGTTGGCAGAAAAAACTCCACCGTGGTGATGTGCTTGAGCATGATATTTATGATCGCGGCCGCATCGTAGTGCCCTTAGACAGAGATGGCATCATTAGCATTCAAGTCGAAGGTGCACTAATCAAACTCGATAATAACAGCCGTAAAATCCTCGATATCGTCAATATCATTACCGATTAACTTCCCATGGCAAAATGGCATTTATAACTGACACTTTTACAACTACGCCCAGCGCTTATCTGGGCGTTGAGTACTTCTTAATACTGCTTTGATCTATCAAAAAACGTTGTCTGTAAGACAATTTATCATCCCAGTCCTCACTCAATAACGTTCTAACTTACAATAAAGCAACATATTGATATTTATCATATCTTTACTATCTGGCTATTGGTCGTAAATTGGCTAAATGCTAGACTCATGCAGGGTGAAAAGATATCGAACAGAACAAGATAAGTGTCACCTAAAAATACTCATGCGGCTAAGGCAAAATCTTAATTGAATTCATAGCATCCCGATAATGACCGTAGACTAACGCTGGATTTTTGATAATGGAAAACACCTCACTTCAACGGGTTAAGCAGGCAATTATTGCGGGGTTCTGGGCATCACTCGCCAGTATTTCTGTGGGTTTTCTATTTAAACTCTGGCTAGCACAATGGGTTGCCAAAGCCGATCTAGCGCTCTATCACACAGTGATCGACATTATCTCACTGTCGCTAATCCTAATGACGGGATTTCGCTCCTCTATGGTGGTGACCTACTCCCAGACCAAGCAAGATGTGGATATTACCAATATA
This sequence comes from Shewanella sp. NKUCC05_KAH, assembly GCF_019345585.1. Classification (NCBI taxonomy): domain Bacteria; kingdom Pseudomonadati; phylum Pseudomonadota; class Gammaproteobacteria; order Alteromonadales; family Shewanellaceae; genus Shewanella; species Shewanella sp. NKUCC05_KAH. The sequence goes on along the minus strand of NZ_JAHKQZ010000023.1, from coordinate 51,661 downwards.
TTCCGCTACAGCTTGATCGCTATGGTATTACTGACATGGGGCTTAGTTTTACCCTATATCAAACACAAACTTCAGCTCAATGTAGAATATTTTCAATTGGTTGGGATTATTCTGAGTATGGGGCTCAAGGTCTATTTTACCAATCAAATTGCCATGTACCGGCTATATGCCATCTCCAATAGAGTCACTTGGTTAGAGCCGCTCGCGCAAGTGACTAGCTTTTTATTATGTTTCTACGGCTTAAAACAAACCGCCATTGCATCACTCTTTTACAGCATGACACTGTCATCGCTCATCGTTGCCTTATATATGTACTTAAAACGGCGCAAAGATATTGCCACTCCGCCCTTAAGTGCAGTGCATTTTGATACGGGTTTACGCAGTTTTATGAAGAAAAGCCTGACGGCGTCCATGGAAGCGGGGGCCAGTATCTTGATGATTTACATCACCGTACTGCTGACTATTGCCTATTTCAGCATAGATGAACTGGGTGATTTCCAAGTGGTGGTGCGGCCGATGATCACTTACCTCACCCTGCTTTTTGTCTTTCCCATCTACCGGTTTGTACTGCCCGAAGTCGCAGTGTGCGTACGAGAAAAACGCTTTGACGAAGTCCAACAAATTAAATCATGGCTGACGAAAGTTTCTTTGTGGATCAGCGGTATTTTTTTTGTCGTTATGGTTTTTGCGAGCAAGCCGTTAGTCGCTTGGTTATTCCCCGAGCAATACATTAAAGCGGCCCCAGTATTAATGCATTTCTCCATGTTTTTTATATTTATGATGCTCAATGGCTACCAGCTAGCTTATATCAAAGCTCATGGCTACTTTACTCAAAGCCTACTTATTCGCCTTGCTGGTATCGCAGTACTGGTCGGTACTTTCTACGCTTACCGCCTGTATACGGAGAATGTCGTCGCGGTGATTTTAGCCTTAGGCACGGGCTATTTGATGATGTATCTCATATCTAAACTAATTGAAAGACGCATTCAACAAAGCCTTAACAACGGCGAAAATGCTTAAAACAATAAAGGAAATGACAGGTTTCAACTAAAAAGGCATCCCAGAGGATAGTCTGGAATGCCTTAACAGGAGACAGCATGTCAGCTTATAATTTAGCGCCCATCGAGCATGCGACCAATACCACCAAGCACAGAGCCTTCACCGCGATCACTGCCACCCGCTGATGGGGCATGGGCGATAATACGGTCCGCCATACGTGAGAATGGCAAGCTTTGTAGCCAAACCGTCCCGTGGCCTTTGAGTGTGGCTAAAAACAAACCTTCACCGCCAAAGACCATAGACTTTAATGAGCCTGCACGCTCTATGTCGTAATCAATCCCTGAGGTAAATGCAACAAGACAACCTGTGTCAACTCTTAAGGTTTCACCTTTTAGTTCTTTTTTCACTAAGGTGCCCCCCGCATGGATAAACGCCATACCATCGCCCTGTAGACTTTGCAGAATAAACCCTTCACCACCGAAAAATCCGGTACCTAAGCGGCGATTAAATTTCATCGTCACGCGTGTACCTAAAGCCGCAGCCAAAAAACTGTCTTTCTGACAGATAAGCTCACCACCATGTTCGGCCAAGTCGATCGCTAGGATAGTGCCAGGATAAGGGGCGGCAAAAGCGACTTTACGTTTTTGATTGCCTTGGTTGGTAAAGTGAGTCATAAAAATGCTCTCACCCGTCAATGCCCGTTTACCCGCGCCCACCAACTTGCCAAAAAAGCCTGACTCAGGCTCAGAGCCATCGCCCATTTTGGCCTCAAAGCTAATATCTTGCTCTAGATAATTCATCGCGCCCGCTTCAGCGACCACGGTTTCGTTAGGATCGAGTTCCACTTCAACCAACTGCATACTGTGGCCGATAATTTCATAATCCACTTCATGACAACGTCTAGACATACTGTTCCCCTTAACTGTCAGTTCCTTGTTACTATCCTTTAGATTGACCCCGATGGACGACTCTTTACCTATCGCGGCTCAATTTCACTCTTCATCTCGACCTTAATCTAGATCTTAGCTCAGTCTGAATTTAGGCCTTATTTTAACTCTCAATCTAAGCCTTAATCTGACCTAGGCATTAATCTATGACATAAAATGTCAAAATGCGATTATTTTATGCGGTAACTTGTATCAAAAGATGACAAGCGAAGACTTATCAACCCAAACCCACACCATTAAACTGCTCAGCCTTAGCAAACTCCTCTAATATCAACTCGGTAAAAAGTTGTCCCGCACGACCTAACGGTCGCTCTAAGGTCGAGACGAGCTGTGGAATAAACGTAAAACGACTGCCACCGACGAAATCGATTTCAACTAATTCGCCCTTAGCCAACTCTTCTTGCACTAAAAAGTCCGGCAACCAGCCAAAACCTAAGCCTTTTAACAAGGCGTTCTTTTTCATGATAAAGCCAGAAAGATAAAATACTTTATCGCCGCCAAATTGCATTTCATCGCGGTAACTTTTATTGGGTGAAGAGTCTTCGATAGTTAATTCCACATGTTGCTGCAGCTCAGACAAACTAATTTCGCGAATAAAAGATAAAGGATGCGAAGCACTGGCCACCAGCACGCTAGTAATTGCAGGCAAAGGCTGCGGATGATAATAGGGGCCAGTGCGATAATCTTTCACTAACATCAAGTCAGCATTATCACGCTCAAATCTGTGTTGTACACCGCCTAAAAACTCCATATTCAGCTGAATTTTAGTGGGGATCTGATGTTCAGCCATGCGCTTTAAGGCCGTCATGATAGGCTCCATCGGTAAGGCACCGTCTATCACTAGCTCTAGCTTGGGCTCCCAGCCTTCACTGAAACGACTGGCAAGATGTTCAATGTTTGCAAGGTGTTGCAGTAATCTTTGTCCCTCGGCCAAAATCACTCGGCCCTCTTGCGTCAGCTCAGCACGATATTGCTCACGGCTAAAAAGCGGCACGCCTAGATGCTCTTCTAACTTTTTAACTTGATAACTCACCGCCGATTGCGCTTTGTGTAATCGCTCCGCCGCCTTGGCAAAACTGCCCTCTTCCACCAGCACTTGCAGCACATTAAAAGCATCAATATCGATGCGCATGGTCACTCCTTGGCTCTAATGAACATGTCACGGAAACACTACGATTCGTAAAGATTAGAATACCATCTAATTTTTAGATTTAGATAACGGATTTATTATTCTTTTTTTTGTTCATTCAAGCAACTAAATTGATAACAAGATCACATAACCATAACGACAAGCGAAGTAGAGCTAATCTCACGCCGCTGTAAAAACCAAGGATCCTCCATGCCATTTTATGTGAAACAAGGCCAGATTCCCCATAAGCGCCATATCGCATTTGAAAAGGAAAACGGCGAGCTTTACCGTGAAGAGTTGTTCTCAACCCATGGTTTTTCCAATATTTATTCCAATAAATATCACCACAACATGCCAACCAAAGCATTAGAAGTAGCGCCCTACAGCCTAGGCCATGGTGCCAATTGGGAAGATTCGCTGGTCCAAAACTATAAACTCGATTCCCGCGATGCCGACCGTGAAGGTAATTTCTTCAGCGCCCGTAACAAGATTTTTTATAACAATGACTTAGCACTGTATACCGCCAAAGTCACCGCCGATACCGACGAGTTTTACCGTAACGCCTATGCCGATGAAGTGGTTTTTGTCCACGAAGGCGAAGGCACACTCTACAGCGAGTACGGCACGATTAAGGTCCAAAAATGGGACTATCTCGTGATCCCACGTGGCACCACTTATCAGTTTAAATTCAACGATTACAGCAATGTGCGACTTTTCGTCATCGAGTCATTCTCTATGGTGGAAGTGCCTAAGCATTTCCGTAACGAGTATGGTCAGCTATTAGAATCAGCACCTTACTGCGAGCGCGATTTGCGCGTACCTACATTGCAAGATGCTGTGGTTGAGCGCGGCGCCTTCCCCTTAGTGTGTAAGTTTGGCGATAAGTACCAACTCACCACGCTCGAATGGCATCCCTTTGATTTAGTAGGTTGGGATGGCTGCGTTTACCCTTGGGCATTCAACATCACAGAATACGCACCAAAGGTAGGCAAAATCCATCTCCCCCCTTCTGATCACTTAGTCTTTACCGCCCATAACTTTGTGATTTGTAACTTCGTACCGCGCCCCTACGATTTCCACCCTAAATCGATTCCGGCGCCTTATTACCACAACAACATAGATAGCGACGAAGTCTTGTATTACGTCGATGGCGACTTTATGAGCCGCACGGGCATTGAAGCGGGTTACATGACCTTACATCAAAAAGGTGTGGCCCACGGACCACAACCGGGCCGAACTGAAGCCTCAATTGGCAAAAAAGAAACCTATGAATATGCAGTGATGGTGGACACGTTCGCCCCACTGAAATTAACCGAACATGTACAAAATTGCATGAGCAAAGACTACAACCGCTCTTGGCTAGAAGACTAGCCCCAAGCCACCAGCACTCCCATGCGGGAGTCATTAGAGTGACGGCGTGTTGCACTAAAATAACGAGGAAAACAACATGGCAAGCGAACTAAATCCACTGGGCTTATTAGGTATCGAATTCACTGAATTCGCCAGCCCTGATACTGATTTTATGCACAAAGTCTTTATCGACTTTGGTTTTTCTCTGCTGAAAAAAGCCAAGAACAAAGACATCCTGTACTACAAACAGAATGACATTAATTTTCTGCTCAACACTGAGCGCGAAGGTTTCTCAGCTAAGTTTGCTAAATCCCACGGCCCAGCCATTTGTTCTATGGGCTGGCGTGTAGAAGATGCCGGCTTTGCCTATCGCGTTGCCGTTGAACGTGGTGCAAAACCCGCCGATGATGCCAACAAAGATCTGCCTTATCCTGCGATTTACGGCATTGGCGACAGCTTAATTTATTTCATCGACACCTTTGGCGCAGATAACAATATCTATGCCGCTGATTTTGAAGATTTAGACGAGCAAATTATCACCCAAGAGAAAGGCTTTATCGAGGTCGATCACTTAACCAACAACGTCTACAAAGGCACAATGGAACATTGGGCTAACTTCTATAAAAACATTTTTGGTTTTACTGAAGTGCGCTACTTTGACATCAGCGGCGTACAAACCGCGCTAGTGTCATACGCCCTGCGCTCACCCGATGGCAGCTTCTGTATCCCGATTAACGAAGGTAAAGGCAGCGATAAAAACCAAATTGATGAATACCTGAAGGAATACAATGGCCCAGGTGTGCAACATTTAGCCTTTAGAAGCCGCGATATCGTTAAATCTCTGGATGCGATGGAAGGCAGCTCAATCCAATGCCTAGACATCATCCCTGAATACTACGACACTATTTTCGATAAGTTACCGCAGGTCACAGAAAATCGTGAGCGCATTAAACATCACCAAATTCTGGTGGATGGTGATGATACAGGCTATTTATTGCAGATATTTACTAAAAACCTGTTTGGACCGATTTTCATCGAAATCATCCAACGTAAGAATAACTTAGGTTTTGGTGAAGGCAACTTTACTGCCCTGTTTGAATCAATTGAACGGGACCAAATGCGCCGCGGCGTACTGTAAGTATTCATCCTGCTAATAAAAAAACGGTACGCACTGCGTACCGTTTTTGTTTCTACGACGATCTAAATCGTCATTTAAATCAGCATCAGCTTTGACACCAATCACTCGGCTTTAACTTTCCTACGCTAGTCCACATTGATAGGTTTGATAACCTTACAAGGGTTACCTGCCGCCACACAGTTCGCGGGAATGCTCTTATTCACGACACTACCAGCACCAATGACACAATTATCACCAATGGTCACACCGGGTAACACAGAGACGTTTCCGCCTAGCCAGACATTATTGCCGATTTGAATTGGCGCGCCGTATTCCGTCGTTTGCCGCGCAATGGGATTAATAGGATGCGTTGCGGTAGAAATCATCACATGGGGACCAAACATCACATTATCGCCAATCGAGACTGAGCAAACATCTAATATGGTTAGATTATGATTGGCGTAAAATTGTTTGCCAATATGGATGTTATAACCGTAATCGCAAAAGAAATTAGGCTCAATATGGGCGCAGTGTTGAATATCAAGCAGGCCACGAAGATGCTCCATTCGGGCATCAAGCAAAGTCGGTTCGGCCAGATTAAACTGATGACAAATGGATTTCGCCCGCATCCGCTCAGCCAATAACTCATCATCCCAAGCCTTATAGGGCTGGCCCGCCAACATTTTTTGTTTCTCAGTCATCGTATTGTCAACATTCAGTCCATGATGACCTAACCCTAACAATCGATTGATGAAAGTTCAAGAACTGCCTTATATGCTATTGAATGAACGACCCATCTTACTGACAGAACATTTAGCTAATAGCCAATGTGAATCACATTCAAGCATTCAAGCATTCAATCTCAATCGAGACAAAGGTCATTGCCTTTGTTCGTCATCACAATAGAGTTCTGCAAATAAATACACTAGACACAAACTGTTAAGCGGCATGACCGGATTTGTCCAAATCATCCGGCTGTGACGCCCTGCTTCACCGAAGATTTCAAGCAATAAATCCGAAGCCCCATCGAGTGCTTTAGGATGTTCAAAGCAAGATTGATGCACATTTAACACCCCTTCCAAGCGATAAATTTGTTTTATCCGCGAAAGCTCACCGCAAGCCTGTTTCAATTGGGCAATGGCATTTAGGGTAGCAAGACGACAGGCAGCGTAGCCTTCGCTCACAGTATGATCTGCGCCCAATTGTCCTTGATACTGAAGCTCGCCCTCTAAATAGGGAAACTGACCCGAGGTCATTAACTGACTGCCAACAATTGAATAGGGTTCATAATTTCCAAGAGCCGCAGCAACCTCAGGTAGTTCAAGCCCTGCCGCCACTAGCCGCGATTCAGGTGTGATCATCATAATGTCACCCCCTGAGATGAGGCATTCGCAGGATTAAGCAGCGGGGCTAACCAAGTCGTCAAATGTTGAGGATTGACTGTCAGCCAGTTCGCAGCGGCCTCATCTTCCGTCATTCCTTGTCGATTAACCGCATAATCGAGTTCTGCAACCATTTGATTCGATAATACTATGTTATCAAGCACCTGAATTTGTGCGGGCGAGAAATTAACAGCTAACTCGCGTTCACGGGCGAGCAATACCGCTTTATCTTTCCCCCCGAGTAAACCTTTAGGGTCCTGAAGATCGCGAATACCGTATTGATGGTGTAAAAATTGTGGATGCCACAAAGGAACGATCACCCAATCGTTTACCGCTACGGCAGACTCAAAAGCGGCGACACAGTCGGCCTGAGTGCCTGTTCTAAATTGATAACCCGCCGCCGTTAATCCATATTGCGTCATAATATTTTTAGAAAATCGCGTGATCCCCGCCCCCTCACCAATCCCTTGAATGATGGGCCGCATACGTTGCTGCACGTCAGGTTTGAGTAAATCCTCAATGCTCGACACTTGCTCAGCAGGCACATAATCGGGTACGCCCCAGAGCGCATAGGGCTCATAATGCAGCCCGAGTTGCCGCGTAGCAACTCGCTCTTCGACACCTTGTCGATAAATCCCATGGCTATGGGGCAGCCATGCTGAACACAGCATATCCACTTTGCCTTCACCTAGCTGCTCAAAATTAGCCTCGTGCAATGCATAGCTTCGTTGCACCTCTTTGCCCATAATCCCTATCACATGGGCCACCACAGCGGCGGTGACTCGATGAAAACTTAAGTCCGTCACTCCCATGCGAATCATCGGCTTACCCTGTGAGCTCTCCATATTTGTACTCTTATTCAATGAATTCATACCTATCGCACCTCGAGGAAATAATGCCAATGATGCCAAACTGCCCAATCCCAACGTTTGCAATAATTGCCTTCTGAAGACATTAATCTCCGCCATGTTCAGGCTCCTTGGTGTCTAAAATAGTGAGCCTATCCATCACAATCCCTACGATGGCGTTATCCTTTGCATAGGGGAATATCATCTCTACTTTGATGCCATTCGGATCTTCAAGGAACAACTGATGCTCACCAATTTCAGGCACAATTCGTTCCTGAAAAATCATCCTCTGCTGGCATAAATGCTGCTGCATCTGGTGTAAATCCGTACCACGAAACGACAAATGGTCAACACGTCCCGAGCCATAAATATTTCTGCTTTCCCCTAAGTAGGCATCTAGCGCCTGATCGCCCGCTTCCACCAAATGCAAAATGGGCTTATTTGAGGCATAAAGCCAATGTCCAGGAAAACCAAACTGTGGCCGCCAACCTAATTTCAATCCAAGGATGACTTGATAAAACAACAGCGTTTCAACCAGTTTGGGCGTTCTGATGGTAAAGTGATCCAATCCGTTTATGTTCATATTGTCATCCTCTGGCAGTACTGACTCGGTATAACCAAGTGCGAATCCAAACCGTTTTAATCCGCAAAAATCGTGTGAATAAATTCAGTTCAGATAAGCACTTGGCGTAAGGTTATAAAATTAATTGATGAGATTAATTGTTCGGATTAATTACCACGAACGCCCGCCGCTAACGGCTTAAAACGGAAAATATAATAAGGTGGACTGTTTTCAGCTTTGCCATTATTTAATGGTGCCGATAACGGTAATTGCGCAGCCCCAGAGTACAAGTAACCTTGCTTGCCATAACTCACACTGTCGGGCCAAACCATACGTTCATCATGGACATAAGTACGATACTGGCGAGAATCTGCAGGGATCACGCCAATGGCCCGCTCTCCCACTTCCGTTAGATACAAATTATTCGCTTCATCAATACTTAAGCCACCGTTGTCGGGCTTATCGGCATAAGCTTCCACTTTGGCAGAGAGTGCCGCAGGCGTTAACGAAGGATTGATGAGATCTGTCATCCGCACACGGTAAACTTTGTCTTTATTCATCGGGGCAAAGTAGAGCCATGTTTGGGTTTTATCTAAAGCAATGCCATCGGCACCCACATAAACTTCAATCTGCTTTCTACCTTTTGAGTCTTTATCGATAATCAGTGGCCGCTGTAAGTCTGGCATCACACTGTTATCACCCTGTAATAGGCGCCGACTTTTCCCTGTATTTAAGTCCACAACCACCAGCGCAGCCTTTTCACCAATGGGACCCGTGCCAATCCCCTCATCGGCAATCACAATCGCTTGATGTCGAGATGAGATAACAAAGTCATTATGTTGTGACTCAGGAAGAGAGACTGGCGCGGGCAAATGAATAATGCGATCTAATTGGTTTTTCTTGGTATCCCACGCCACTAATTTAGGCTCAATACGTGGCGCCTGCTGACCAGAGTCTAATAGCCAGACTCTGTCTTGATCGTCGGTTCGCAGCCCCAACACCCAATTAAGGCAAGTGTCAGGTTCTTTCGCTTTGCCCTGCGGATCATGGCATTGCTGCCAATCCGAATTAGGAAATGGCTTAGTACTACCATCCGCTAAAAGCTCTGCCACCTTAATGTTAGGTTGATAGAAAGGGTGATAACTGAAAATCAATCGTTCATCTGATGTGAAAGTAATACCGCCCACAGCCCCATCAAGTTCGGCAAAGACTTCCATTTTTGCCAGCGGCTCAGTCTGTGTCGCCCATGAGTGAGAACACAACAAACTGGTTGCCAGTAGAGTAAAAGCCTTTGATAACATTGGGTATGTAATGCGCGTAGATAATATGGTCATCTTCATTCCTCCTAACGTGGGCCAGCTAAAAGCGTTAAACTTGCTTCGCCTAATCTATGCTGCCAAAGATAGAATCCCACCAAAGCGGGTGTTGATCCCTTGTCTATCGGCAACTGCGCCACATCCAAAGCATGCACTGTCCATACATAACTGTGTTCACGTCCCTCTGGTGGACAAGGTCCAAAGAATCCAGGTTTACCTAAATCGGTATTAGCTTCAATGGCACCACTGGGTAGCGCTCCGCCATTCACACCACCTGCGAGAGTCGACACCTGTGCCGGAATGTCATACACAACACGGTGCCAAAAACCACTGCCAGTAGGCGCATCTTTGTCATATAAAGTGACAGCAAAGCTCTTGGTACCGGCAGGTACATTTTGCCAAGTTAAACGCGGCGCAATATTTTCGCCCGAACAACCAAATTGATTCCAATAATACTCAGGAGGGAACCTTGAATTATCAGCTAAATTACTTTCGAGACTAAACGCAGAGGCACTGTCGTCAGCCATAACGTAATTAATACTGGCGGCCAAAGCGACAGTCACTAAGAGAGTCTTTTTAAAAGAGGAGAAATAAGGCGATTTCATAATGTGCTGAACCCATTTTTGAACTGTCCTAGAACAGTCATTAACCATTGATTTGAGAATGTGGGTTAGCATATCAATCAAATTATGATTGATAAGGCGTATTTGGTTGATATGAGTTTCAAAAAATATTGGATAATCTCAACATGCTTCTCAGTTATTTTTAGGTTATGGTAGTTTCAGCAAAGATAATGCAAAAAAGTAACAACCAAACGACTAAGATATGTTCTTAACACAATAATATAACGAGGATTAGCTATGATTAAAGCGGCTTATCAACCTTGGTTTCCCGTGAGCAGAAACCTAAAGCCACATCCGAACCTGAGTTGCAGATTAGACCATTTATCTTTAACCATTCTGTGGCAGGAACTTGATAACGATGCATTCACAATGGAATTATATTTCCCAACGATATCTGGAATACAAGTAATTGATGAGTCAAGTTATCAAACCTTCTTAGATAACATAAGTGATAACTTTAGCGATATTCAACATCATGATAAATGCAATACGCCATTCCCTATTGATTCAGATTTAAATATCACGAATCAATCCAATGTCGATTATTTTTCTTTACCTTGGCCAATATGGAAGTCGGTAAAAAATGCACGCCGTCCTTATTATGGTGAATTAGGCGAACATATTTACCAAGACCTATACAGTTATTATATGGTGGGCGCCGATAGTGTCTACTTGATCGATACTGATGTAGAACCTACAGTCAATGTCTTATCTTGTTAACTATGAAGTTAATCGCTGTTAACCGAACAACTGCAGAATTAATCACAATGGGGTTAGTGAGCATATTGTTAATAATAACTACAATATGCTTTTTGCGTGAAATATCGCCAGCCAACACAACCGATTACATTTAAAGAGAGCAAGTTCAAAATAAGCAGATTGGCTAAATCCTCCGTTTTCATTACACTATCGCCCTTCTCATCTTCACCCAAGAATGACCAAACCATGCCTGATTTTGCCTTACTCGCTGTGTTTATCCCGACTTTTTTCTTTGTTTCTATCACGCCGGGCATGTGCATGACACTCGCCATGACCCTGGGCATGAGTATAGGTGTGCGCCGCACCCTGTGGATGATGCTGGGTGAACTGGTAGGCGTGGCGTTGGTGGCGACAGCCGCCGTGATGGGCGTGGCCAGTATCATGCTCAACTATCCCGAAGTCTTTCAAATCTTCAAATGGGTTGGCGGAATTTATTTAGGCTTTATCGGCGTACAGATGTGGCGCGCGCGCGGCAAGATGACCATATTAAGTGATGATGACACTAACCCCAGAGCCAGCAATGTTACCTTGATCTCTCAAGGCTTTATTACCGCCATTGCCAATCCAAAAGGTTGGGCATTTATGGTGTCGCTACTACCCCCTTTTATCAATGCCGAGCGCGACGTCGTGCCGCAGCTCCTCGCCTTACTGAGCATTATCATGGTGACCGAATTTACCTCTATGCTCGCCTACGCCAGTGGTGGCAAAAGCCTGCGCATCTTCTTGAGCCGTGGCGATAATATTCGCTGGTTAAACCGCATTGCAGGCAGCCTAATGATAGGCGTAGGAGTTTGGTTAGCCATGAGCTAACGGTTTGAACTAACCGCTTAAATGTAACCCGTTCTACCTAAAATGAGCCCAATAAAGTCCCGTTAACTCGGTCTTTATGAAGGCTCTTTTTTGTAGGGCAACACATCCTGCATCTGCACCATATATTGCTGCATTTGCAGTGTTTCTTGCTCAACAAAGTCGGCAATCGCCGCCTTAAATCCCAAATGGGCGATGTTATGGTAGGAATACATTGCTACGGGTTCAAAGCCACGCAGCACCTTATGTTCCCCCTGTGCGCCCGCATCAAACACTTGAAACTCATGTTCAATACAATATTGAATACCTTGATAATAACAGGCCTCAAAATGTAAACCGTCAAGCTCAACCGTCGTCCCCCAATAACGACCATATAAGCATTTCTGCCCTCGGGTATTCTCACCTTTTAAATACAAGGCGCCAGCGACCATCTCGCCCTTTGCATCTTCAACCACCAAGAGTAGGACTTGCGCAGCGAGTTGTGCCCCCAACTGCTGAAAAAAGGTTGGCGTTAAATAGCCGCGATGACCGGAGCGCTTAAGGTAAGTTAATTGATAACATTGGATAAAAGTCTGCCATTGCGAAGCGGTGATCTGCTCCCCTTCGACAAACTGAAACTTAAGATTAAAAGGCTGTAACTGCGCCCGCTCCTTCAAGATATTTTTACGCTTACGGGAACTAAAGCCCGCCAGAAAATCATTAAAATCCCGATAACTGCGATTATGCCAATGGAACTGAGTGCCTAAGCGTTTTAACAGCGAATTTGGCAAACTTTCAAATAACGGCGTTTGTGTTGGGGTAACAAACAGGCTGTGCCATGAGGAAATCGGGGTATTGCCCTGCTCTGGCCCATTAAGAATAGCTTCCTTAGATACGAGATTATCCTGTGCTGATATTAGTCGGCGATTCAATGTCATCAGCAGTAATGCCGCCACGCGCAGTTGCTCGGCGCGCTCTACTGCGGGATGAATGCCCATCCGTTGACCTTGCACTGGGGTAAAAGGGATCGCATTCACCCATTTGGGATAGTAATCGAGCCCATGGCGCTCATAGGCTTCGGCCCACGCCCAATCGAACACATACTCACCGTAGGAATGGGATTTTTGGTACAAGGGCATGACGGCAATAAGTGGGAACTGATTGAAGTGCTTAGCCGTTTGCACACTGATAAACCCTCCTTCAGCCAAAGACGACAAGCTTTTATCCTTACTGGCGACATCATTTAATGTGTCACCCGCATCGAACACACATAAATGTCGAGGCGTCCAACCGGTTGCAGTGCAAGCGGAGCGGCTTTGCTCGAGTGCCAACAGAAACTCATGGCGGCAAAAGGGATTCGCCTCACCCATGGCGGCATTCCACGCACTGGCCGAAATATCCGACATTGAGCTCGCAAAAGCCAAAATAAGCTGTCTCATTGGGTAAATTATCGTCCTTTACTGGTGTGAACAAGTATACGAGGTTGCAATTAAGCCTAATTCTCGGCACATTGCATAGCCATAATTAAAATAAATTCAGGATTGAGTATGCGTCCAACAAGACCTTTTAGACCTCTTATTCTCGCCATTGCGATGGCGCTTCCCTTACTATCATCTCCCGGTCTGCTTGCCGATGAATCGCCAATTTTCAGCCAGATGGCCACCGCACAACCTGTGTGGGCTAAGCATGGCATGGTCGCAAGCCAAGAAACTCTCGCCAGTCGCACCGGCGTTGAGATCCTAAAGCAAGGCGGTAATGCGGTTGACGCCGCCGTGGCTGTCGCCTTCAGTTTGGCTGTCACCTTACCCCGTGCTGGCAATATCGGTGGCGGCGGTTTTATGCTGGTGCATATTGCCAAAGAAAACAAAACCATCGCTATCGATTACCGTGAAATGGCGCCGTCTAAAGCCAAGAAAAACATTTTCCTCGACGAAAATGGCGACGCAGTTGAAAAACTAAGCCGCGAACACGGTCTTGCCGTGGGTGTGCCAGGTACAGTGATGGGCATGAGCTTAGCCCTTGAAAAATATGGTACTATGACTCTCGCCCAAGTTACGGCACCCGCGATTAAAATGGCGCAGGAAGGCATCAGCATCACCCCAGATCTTGCCCAATCCCTTGCAGGCCTAAAACGCCGCATGGCCCAATGGCCAACAACAGCAGCTATCTTCTACAAAGCCGACGGCAGTGACTATCAAGTTGATGATATTCTTAAACAACCTGAGCTTGCCCATTCGTTAAGTCTTATCGCTGAAAAAGGTACCAAAGGATTCTACGAAGGAGAAACCGCCACTAAGCTCATCAATGCGGTGAAAGACGCTGGCGGCATTATGACCTTAGACGACCTTAAAAATTATAAGGTTGTGGAACGTGAACCCGTGCGCGGCGAGTATCGTGGCTACGAGGTAGTGTCTATGCCACCGCCATCATCGGGCGGCGTGCACATCATCGAAATGCTCAACGTATTGCAGCAATTCCCGATAGACAAACTCGGCCACAATACCGCGCAGACGATTCATCTGATGGCGGAAACCATGAAGTACGCCTATAGCGACCGCAGCGAATACTTAGGCGATCCCGACTTTTATAAGGTGCCCGTCAGAGCCTTAACCAGTAAGGACTACGCCCAAAAAATCGCCAGCCAAATTGCGATGAATAAGGCAACACCGAGCGCTGAAATCAAGCCCGGCAAGCTCGCCCCCTATGAGAGCGACCAAACCACTCACTTCTCGGTAGTCGATAAATGGGGTAACGCTGTCTCTAATACCTACACCTTAAACTTCAGCTACGGCTCAGGTTTAGTGGCTAAGGGAACAGGGATTTTGCTCAATAACGAGATGGATGATTTCTCTGCCAAACCCGGCGTGCCAAACGGCTACGGTTTAGTAGGCGGTGATGCTAATGCGGTCGAAGGCAATAAGCGCCCACTCAGTTCAATGAGCCCAACAATAGTGATGAAGGATGGCAAACCCTTCCTCGTCACTGGCAGTCCAGGTGGTTCGCGCATTATCACCACCACACTGCAGATCATCATGAATGTTATTGATCATGGATTAAATATCGCGGAAGCCAGTAATGCGGCGCGGGTTCATCATCAATGGCTACCCGATGAATTGCGAGTCGAGTCCAGCTTTAATCGCGATACCATTTCCCTGCTCGAAGCCAAAGGGCACAAGGTAAAAGTTCAGTCCGCTATGGGCAGTACACAATCAATCATGGTGACCGAACAAGGAATTTTTGGTGCGTCTGATCCGCGCCACTCAGGTAGCGAAGCCATCGGCTACTAGCATCCCCATGATGCCAATGTTAGTGAAAGAGATGAGTGTAAAGAGATGAGTGAGAGAAATAGGTGGATGAGATAAAAGGGTTTATGACCTATTCGATCTAGGTCATAAACCCTGAGTAAAGCTTGTCCTTCCGCTCAGTGAATGCAAACTCTCGCTTAAAAAAGCCCTGCTATACATCACTGTATAAGCAGGGCTTTTTATTTTCTTAAATTACACCGTATCATGCTGATTTACAATTGCTTTTTTCAATGAAGCGACAGGTGAGTCATGAAGTATCTACTGAGACCTAACGCACTTCTGTACAAAATTCATTGGTAAACTGTAATGTCAGTTATTGGGATCTTAGCGTTGGCTGGTATCCACTAATATAGGCTTGCCATGGCATTCACTCTCCGACTCGCAGCCAGTCCGTCCGTGGATGCTCGACCGCCCCATCCATGGGGCGGACGGTCGTCTCGCTAATCACCATGGCTCACCTTTTTGGCACTAGTGTAACCTGTCTGTATGAAGGAGATACCCAGCACGCTTTGGGACATTTTCGCGTTAGGACCTAAATCTAATCCTTGAGTTTCGAATTACTAAAAATATGGCAAAATCCTGAGCGACCGATTTAATAAGCAACAAATTATTTTTCACCGACAGTAATCCTCCAAACTCAGATCAAAATGAATCTCTACAAGTTTGTGCCATCTGGCACAAACTTGTGATTTCAATTTTTCTTCAGCAAAAATAAGAAATGATTTAGTTGTAAAACTTTGATCTACGTAAAGAACGGCTCTCTAACGATAGTGTAATTTATATGGTAAGAACCGCTTTCCCCCTACTGCAAAGGATTGTGAAATCAATGCCAAAATCTCCTGAAGTGTATATCACATTTGATTGTAATATTTACAGTAAAGAGGCAGTTCTTAAGGCCTGTTACCAGTTAGCAGATATAGCCGTTTTCGATGTCAGTTCCCAAAAGAATAAAATCACCGTATCCGCAGTGGTTCATTCTACCAGTAATACTTCGGCAGATGAATTGTCTAACGATCTGAAAACTTCGGTTATCGACTATCAATTGCGTGAGAAAATTGAAGCACAAACTAATAAAATCAAAAACATATTAATCAGTGCTGCATTAAGTAACTCTTTGAGGGCGTCGAACTGATGAGAGTAGCTTCTCCAGAAACTTTTGCATCACAGAGTTATCGTTTACTGCCATTTCGGTTTGAACGTGTAAATGATGATAGATTTTTACTCATCAATGAGGTTGGCGAACATTGCTATTTAAATTGTGCGGATTTAAATGACTTAGTTGATGGATCCTTAACCACATCAGGAAAAACCTTTCAGAATCTTGAATCTAAATCATTTGTTTACAGTGAAAAGAACAACTTTGCGCTGAGAGCTTTCAGTGCAAAATATAGGGCAAGAAAATCATTTCTGTTTGATGGTCCAGCGCTACATATTTTTGTTTTAACACTCAGGTGCGAGAACTCGTGTGAATATTGCCAAGTAACACGAAGAAGCCCTGATGCAGTTAAGTATGACATGCCACTTAGTATCGCAAAGCAGGCCGTGTTGCGCATGTTTGAGTCACCAGCAGAAAATCTAACGGTCGAATTCCAAGGTGGAGAACCACTACTTGCCTATGACGTACTTAAGTACATTATTGAACTCTGCATAGAACTTAATATAACTGAACAAAAAAATTTGCAGTTTGTTGTAGCTACGAGCCTGCAAAATATAGACATGGAAATGCTCGAATTTTTCCACCTCCATAACGTTCATATTTCTACTTCGGTCGACGGTCCTCAATGGTTACACCAACTCAACCGGCCAAATAGTTGCTCAAATAGTTATGAGAAAACAATGCATGGTCTTGAAATGGCTAGGAGTGTTCTGGGACATGACAGAATAGCAGGAATGACCACTATCACTCGTAGTAGTTTAACTGCGATAAAAACCATTATCGATGAGTATGTACGTCTTGGTTTTCACTCGATTTTTCTACGCCCCTTGAACATGTATGGGTTCGCAGTGAAGAAAGAAAACAAGGTAGGTTACTCATCTGAAGATTTTAATAAATTCTATGAGCAAGCGCTTAAGTACATCATAGAAATCAATCAGCAAGGCTATCGTTTAGATGAAGTAAACGCAGCTTTAGCGTTAAACAATATCCTGACGCCACAGGCAACTGGATATGTCGATATGCGTTCGCCATGCGGAGACGGTACAGGAGTCTTGGTATACAACTACAATGGAAAAGTGTATCCATCGGATGAGTCTAGAATGCTGGTTGAAATGGGCGACGAATCACTCGCACTTGGTTCGGTTAATGAATCATACCAAGACCTGATGTCATCAAGTGTGTTGAACACTATCTTACACGCTGGGATTGCTGAAGCCCTGCCAGGATGCTCTGATTGCGCATATTTACCTTACTGCGGAGCGAATCCAATACAAAACTACTCTCGTTATGGCGACATGATTGGTCATCGAACATTTAGTGCTTTCTGTGCAAAGCAAAAGTTTCTTTATCGATATGTATTCAATTTATTGCAAGACAAATCTAATCGTACTGTCTTCAATAGCTGGTTGCCACATAGTCTCTGTCAGAGAGCCGAAGAGGGGCTGACAAATGAATAAAGGGATCCCATTAAAAACGAGAGCAGAGGTCAATGCATTCAGTGGTTCGATGATGTTAAAAGTCATAGGACTGGATGAATTTGTGTCTAGCGGCATATGCGATAACAGACATTGCCTGCTTCTGCCAAATTATGATCCAAACCAAAGAGAGTTACTCAGTCTAGATTGGGGAGCTGTTGCTATACAATGTGGTGGCATACCAAGTAATCTAACAGTTCCGGTTATCAGTAAACTAGAGCATCCTGAAGTCATCTCTACTGGAGATGTGATTGTATTAAACGAGAATAGAGTTGATATTCTGTATCGTCGTAAAAGCACTGTGAATCTGCTTTTTGTCACAGAGAGATGCAACCACCAATGCATCATGTGCTCCCAGCCGCCAAAAGTGCTAGATGATGGCTGGCGTTTTGAGGAGTGCCATCAGCTACTGGAACTCATTGACCGAGATATCCCTGTTTTAGGTATTAGCGGTGGCGAGCCGACATTGCAACGCGACGGATTTCTAAAACTGCTTGAGCATGCCAAAAAAGCTCTGCCATCAACGCAATTGCATATCCTGACCAATGGGAGTGCTTTTGAAGAATATAACTATGTCGAGCAGATCATTCAGTTAGGCCATCAACAAATTGTATGGGGAATTCCAATTTATGGTTCTACTCCTCAACAACATGATTACCACACACAAGTTCTAGGCTCATTCAATAAAACCATGCATGGGCTCTACAATCTTGGGCATGTCGGAGCACAAATAGAGCTAAGGGTTGTACTAACTCGACCAATCATAGAAAACATAGTAGAGCTATCAGAGTTTATTACTAGAAACCTTCCATTTGTATCCACTGTCGCCTTAATGGGATTAGAACCAACCGGATTCGCCAGAACAAATTATGAAGCGGTATGGTGTGATTTAAATGAATACCAAGAAGAATTACTCGAAGGAACACATGTTCTACTAAGCTCAGGGCTAGATACCGTTCTTTATAACATTCCACGATGCCATGTTCCCAAATCACTGCGTTCTATCGCAGTACAAAGCATCTCCGATTGGAAAAACAGCTCTAGGAAAGAATGCGAATACTGCGAAGAACAGAATCTTTGCTGTGGTTTTTTTAAATCTCATACCCAGCGATTTAGTGAGCAAAATGTTATGCCCATTCAGTTAGAAAGGAGAGCAGAAAATGTGGTTAGAACTTAATAAAATCTGGCGTTCAATTACAGGAGTCCTTCCAACAATTTCAGTTGCTTCTATAGGCGGAAGTACATTATTGGTTCCTCAGGCATACGCTATTCCGTCAGTGACAATGGCAGACATTGATAGCGCTCAATTGAACCGCTTGGTCAGTTTTGACATGCAAATAAACGCAAACAGCGAAAACTTATATGCTGGTCATCGTTCTCATTCCAGCCACCGTTCTCACTCAAGCCACAGATCTCATTACTCATCTAGGACTGGAACGAGTTCATATCCATCCACATCTAGCCCTATTAATACACAGCCAAATACTCCGCCATATCCCAGCTCAGCAGCTCAAAACAGTTCTGTATCAGATACCCCGTCTTATCAGGGCAGTAATGATACCCTGAAAGCATTAGTGATGAGAGTTCAAATCGTACTTCTCAGAAATGGTTACAACATAGGAGCGATTGATGGACTAATGGGACCTAGTACTTCATTAGCACTAAAATCATACCAAAAGGATATGGGGCTGAAGGTGACGGGGACCATGACAACAGAAACACTAACTAGCTTAGGAGTTTCACTTCCATAAATGCAATGTCATGAACAATGTATAAAACGCCACCATTACAGTAGCCACTTTGTATCATTACTAAAATTTGGTCAACTTGTGGTGTTCTAATTCAATTGGTCAGCTTGATAGAAGCTATACGAATTTTATTGCCAGTGCTGATTTGAAAAAGATGTGCACTTTAATAACTGTTAAAGTGCAGTTTTCGTGAGTTATAGCGCTTAAACGATGTGTTTTGCGCATTATCGTGACAAACTTGTCTCAAACTAAGCTTATGCAGCACAATGTGCATAAACAGTCACATATCTATTAGTTTTTAATGTTTCACTCTTAAAATCGACTCAGACTAAACTCAGAACAAAGTATCACTTAGCAGCTTTGTATTTGTAGAGTTCTTTAATTGCCATAACATAAAGTCTACACTTCTTGCTAAAGGACCAAATTCACTAACCCACTACAATTATGAACTAAGAGTTTCAGGCTGGCATAAGGACATTGTCTTTTCTAACCAGTTTAAAAACTCCAATTCATTGCTTCCTAGTCTTTCTGTGTGGCTGAGCAGTACATAACGATGTCCAGATTGAGTTAATCCAAATGGAGCCACCAGCCTCCCGTTTTTCAAGTCATCGATTATCAGAGGATATGACCCTATAGCAGCCCCTAAACCGTCAACTGCCGCCTGTAAGCAGAAATAAAAATGCTCAAAGGATTTAGACTTATTGATATTAAAGGCATGTGTTGAACGTGATGACCAATCTGACCATGCAGAAGGTCTCGTTTCACTATGAAGCAAAACGATATCATCTAAGTTGTGCTGAGCTTTGTTCCAATATTCAGGCGAAAAAACAGGGCCAACCCACTCATTGACTAAGTTGTGTGTCGTATATTCTGGGCTAATATCGAAGTCATCACGCCGGATGGCTAAAGATAATCCTGTTTCACATAAATCCACAGGCCCTCCTGCTGTTGATAGTCGAACATCAATACCCGTAAGCTGGAAAAAACTGGCCAGCCTAGGCATCAGCCAGCGCATAGTTAATGTGGGCTCACAGGAAACTTCAAGATGCTTATTGCTTTCCCTCGTTAGCTTCTTAACTCCATTATCTAGAGCATTAAACGCAATATCAGTGTACAGCTTGAGTAGCTCACCTTCTTGCGTGAGACACATTCCTCTACCTTGTTTGTAAAACAGTAACTTCGACAAATGGCTCTCTAGCAATTTAATTTGCTTACTCACTGCTCCGTGAGTGATATGAAGTCTTTCTGCTGCCTTACTGTAACTCGATGACTCTGCCGTAATATGAAATACATAGAATGCTTTTAAATGTCTCATCTGTGACTTTTTCTCACATTTAGGATGCCTTTTTTTCGATTATAACTTACCAATAAATCTATACAATTATTTTAAAATCATGAACAGTTAGGATAGAAAATGGAGTTAATAAGTTTTGCAGTATTTGGGCTTTTAATCGTAGTAAGCCCTGGTGCTGACTTTGTTTTAGTATTTAAAAACAGTGCAATTTTTGGCAGAAAAGCGGGCATATTAACGGCTCTTGGGATAGGGATTGGTGTTTGTGTGCATATTACCTATTCAGTGATAGGGATTAGTCACTTAGTTTCTCAGAATGCGGTTTTATTTAGCATAGTGAAGTACATTGGTGCGGCGTATTTAATTTATCTCGGTGTAACAGGGTTAGTCAGTTCTAAGTTGAAATTAGACTATGAAAACTCAACAGACCAACCCACACATGCTCGAAAGTACATATTTCAAGGTTTTTTGTGTAATGTATTGAATCCTAAAACAATGCTTTTCTTTCTAAGCGTCTTTAGCCAACTAATCTCAGCCAATAATGAAGGTATGTCTTTCGTTATTAGCTATGGCGTTTACATTGCACTTCTACATATGGCTTGGTTTTGTATAGTCGCTTACCTAGTCACATCTGTACACGCGAGTCACATAATTAAAAAGTTTGGTCATAGAATTAATCAGGCGTGTGGATTGGGTCTAATTGCTTTTGGTGCAACATTATCAATAAAAGCCTAAATTCCAACTCTCACATAATAAGTAAGTATTGTAGTGGTACGCTAAATTTGGTCACTTAGATAGAGGTGTAATCTGACTTTACTTCCATATTTTTGGAATGACTAAATGTAAGTCAAATTATCCTCTGTGCACTGAGTGATTAATCGGTCATAGCTCACAATGGGGCATAGGCTTTTTAGCTAAACGAACAGCGAAAGGGTCAGTGAGGATTGGCATTGTTGCAACAGTGACCGTTGGCGGCATGGATGCCGCCGTCGAGCCTATAGGGATACTTCTTATGAAATAAAAAGACGGCGAGTCACTGGGAAAACAATGACAATTCATGCAGCACAACTGACGATATAACTCACTAGCTTTGAGCCTTTGAGTATTTAGAGTTGAAATGGCAGAAATCTAAGATTTAACCGCCGTTTCCGTATGAACCTTTAATACTCAGAACAGTTTATTGCTCCCAACACTTTTGTGTCATCCCAAAATAACTTTAACAAAGACCACTATTTCACCGCCGAAAGCTCGATAAATGCTGCGGTGTACATTTTTAGGTTCAGCATAAATTGCTTATGGGCGATGAACTCTTTTTCGGTATGGCCTGTGTATTCCACGCCCAGCATCGCTTGGGCAAAACTTAAAGCAATGTGGAATAATTTACTGTTCGTTGAGCCGCCAATTGCAGCTCGATAAATGCTGCGGTGTACATTTTTAGGTTCAGCATAAATTGCTTATGGGTGATGAACTCTTTTTCAGTATGCCCAGTGTATTCCACGCCCAGCATGGCTGGTGCCAAAACTTAAAGTAATAGGGAATAATTTACTGTTCATTGAGCCGCCAATTGCAATGGGTTTAGGGTCGACTAAGCCAAGAAAACGTGCCTGAGACGCGATAATATCCTCGCCCAGTTTGCCATCATTTTTTGCTTAAAAGCCTGAAACAAAACATTTGTTACAAACTAAACACAAAATCGATGGAACCCCTAGTCCGATACATGTTAAACAGTCACATTAAGCTTAATTTAATGGTTTTAGCCGCACGTAGACTTCAATATTTTCCTGAAATCCAAGGCCATCATCATGCAAACATCCATAACAATATCGACCTAACGGGGAACAAATAATGAAGGGACTAACCCTCAAACCGCAAGCACTCACGCTAAGTGCCATCGCTTTAGCCTTAACTTTGGGCGCTTGTAGCACACAACAACCCGATGCCAGTGTTCAAGCAAATGCGGCGCCAAATGCCGTGTCAGCACAAATTATCAGCCAGAATACGACGAATCCATTCTTTAAACCCTATGATACTTTTATGGAAATTCCGGCCTTCGATAAAATCAAGCCGGAGCATTTCCTCCCCGCATTTAAAGCGGGAATCGCCCAACAACACGAACAAATTCAAGCAATTGTTGATAATAAAGCAAAACCCACCTTCGCCAATACGATTGAAGCCATGGAGTTTTCTGGCGATCTAGTGACGCGCGTTTCTAACGTCTTCTTTAACCTGACAGGCGCCGATACTACGCCAGCATTGCAAGCACTCTCCAAAGAAGTGTCGCCCATGCTATCGTCGGCCGAAGACGATATCTTGCTCAATGACAAACTGTTTCAAAAAGTCAAAACCGTTCACGACGCGAAAGACAGCCTAAAACTCAGCACGGCCCAAGCCAAATTGTTGGAAGATACCTATAAATCTTTCACCCGTGGCGGCGCTAACTTAAGCGAACAAGATAAAACCAAACTGCGGGCATTGAACGAAGAAATCGGTAAACTCAATTTAGCCTTTGGTGACAATCTATTAGCCGAAACCAATGCATTCGAATTAGTGGTTGATAGTAAAGCCGATCTCGCGGGTTTGCCCGCAGATGTGATTGCCACTGCCTTTGAAACCGCCAAAAAACGTGGCCATGAAGGCAAGTGGGTATTTACCACGTCTCGCCCTTCTATCACGCCTTTTTTAACCTATGCCGATAATCGCCAGTTACGTGAAAAACTCTACAAAGGCTATATCGAGCGCGGTAACAACAATAACGCCAACGATAACAAGATTATCCTCGCTAAGATTGCTGCCCTGCGTGCTGAACGTGCTCAACTGATGGGCTATAAAACCCATGCGGATTTCGTGTTAGAAGAACGCACAGCTAAAACACCAGAAAACGTCTACGGTTTACTCAATAAAGTATGGCCAGCGGCATTGGCCCAAGCCAAAAACGAAGTGACTGATATGCAAGCCATGATTGACGCTCAAGGTGGCAATTTTAAGCTGCAAGCGTGGGACTGGGATTACTACGCAGACAAGATCCGTGTTGCTAAGTACAGCTTTAACGAACAACAAACTCGCCCGTATTTCTCCCTCGACAGTACATTAAAAGGCGTGTTCTACACGGCTAACCGTTTGTACGGTTTAACCTTTAAAGAACGCACCGACTTGCCCAAATACAATGCAGAAGTTCGTACTTGGGAAGTTTACGATAAAGACGGCAAACTGATGGCCATCTTTATGGGTGACTATTTCACCCGTGACAGCAAACGTGGCGGCGCTTGGATGAACTCCTTCCGCAAACAATACAATATGAATGGCGTTGATTCTAAACCTATTATTGTCAACGTATTAAACTACCCTCGACCAGCGGGTAATGAGCCAGCGTTGCTGACTTTCGATGAAGCCAGCACACTATTCCACGAATTTGGCCACGCACTACACGGCATGTTATCGAACGTCGAATATCGCTCACAGGGCGGCACCGCCGTACCTCGCGATTACGTTGAGTTCCCATCGCAAGTGAATGAAAACTGGATGACTCAGCCAGAAGTGTTAGCTCAATTTGCCAAGCACTACAAAACCGGCGAAGTGATCCCGCAAGAACTGGTGAAGAAAATCCAAGCAGCCAGCAAGTTCAACCAAGGTTTTTCTACCGTTGAATACATGGCGGCCACTAAACTCGATTTAGATTGGCACACACTGACCGACACTACACCAAAGGATGCGGCCAAGTTTGAGGCGGACTCATTAGCGGCAATGGGACTGATTGAAGAAATTAGCCCACGCTATCGCAGCACTTACTTCTCGCATATTTTCGCGGGCGGTTATTCTGCAGGCTACTACAGCTACCTGTGGTCAGATATTTTAGGCGCGGATGCTTTCGAAGCCTTTAAAGAAAACGGCATTTTCGACAAAGCCACTGCGGATTCCTTCCGTAATAATATCCTTTCGAAAGGCGGCAGCGATGATCCTATGCTGATGTATA
The DNA here is from genome assembly GCF_019345585.1 of Shewanella sp. NKUCC05_KAH. Taxonomy (NCBI): domain Bacteria; kingdom Pseudomonadati; phylum Pseudomonadota; class Gammaproteobacteria; order Alteromonadales; family Shewanellaceae; genus Shewanella; species Shewanella sp. NKUCC05_KAH. The sequence continues at coordinate 26,898 of NZ_JAHKQZ010000023.1, read as the reverse complement.
AAAAATTCCGAGGTAAAGAAGCCGGTATCGAGCCGCTACTGCGTAGCCGCGGATTACTGGCTGAATAGCATCAAAAATAACGGTTTGCTAAAGGTAAGATCAACAACGGGAGCCTAAGCTCCCGTTGTTTTATGCTATTACCCGTAGTAACTCATTTGTCACTCAATCAGAACTCAGGTAAGCCTTATTTTTACTGTACAAAATAACCAGTGACCTTAGCTTTTCCATAAATACATCTATATGTACTACGTTTTGCGCTAAGCCTTGGGACTCAATATGCCGTCTCAGAATATCAATACTTGCAACTAAAGATTTTTCGTCCAATGCCAGTAGTGCACCTTTTAGCCGATGCAAATAACCAAGAAAGCGCTTACCGTCATTCGCGTCCAAAGCATCAAGCAAGCCTTGTTCGTCACTGTTCCAGCCAGCAACAAACAGCGCTTGCATATCAATAAGTGTCACTGTCGATAATGATTTCATACTTATTTCTTGACTATCCGACATCACCTTTCCAAGAACGTGTTCAAGAGTTCTATTCAATCTCTCGATGGTAATGGGCTTATGTAACACCTCTGCAATACCTGCAGCTTTAATTTGAGTAATACCATTAATATCTGCCGTACTGACAATCACAGGTGTATTAATTCCTTTAGCTCGTATTGCTTTAAGAAATTCAAATCCATCCATCTGCGGCATGCCAAGATCAGTCACTATAATGTCATAAGGCTTGGTCGAGCAGTATTCTAAAGCCTGTTGCCCATCCCCTACGCTATCAACGTAATGATAACCAAGTGCGGCAAGTTGATGCTCAAGTAAGGTTCGGTTAAGCGGATCATCTTCAGCAATTAATACCTTGGCATAATGATGAATTTCTGATCTTTGTTGGCGAACAGTTAAGGGTTCAAGAACTTCATCATGCTTACCACATGCAGCCAAAATAAGTTTGAACATTGATGTCGAGAATGAGGTTACACATAGATCTTGGTTTCGACGTTCAGGGTATAGAGGGCCGTCGCTGGATAGGATCACAGTATCAAGATACGTATATAAGATATCTCGCCATGGCTCTGATAGTGCCGTCCCTGAAGTTGCAAAGACAATTACAGCGTTTGTCCTTGGTGCGGGCAAAGGCTTTAACAAGCTTGCTTCAATGATTTCGACATCGGGGATCCAGCATTTAAATTGCTCTATCAGATTAAACTGCCAAAGTGGTGAATCGCATACAATTACGACTGTGCTAAAACGATATTTATCTGCAAATTGGCAACGATTTTCGTATGAAAGGTTATGACGTAAAGGCACATTGATCGTAAATATAGACCCCTCCCCCTCCTCACTATCAACTGTAATATTGCCCCCCATTAACGTCATGATCCGTCGACATAAAGTCAACCCTAACCCTGTGCCACCAAAACGACTATTAATAGATCTGTCTGCTTGTACGAAGGGTTCAAATACTTTGTTGATATGTGCGTGCGAGATACCAATTCCGGTATCGCTAACAGAAATGCGCACCCAGCGGATATCATCCCTAACTTCACCAGGAATTGCCCTGATAGTAATGGACCCCTCCTCAGTAAATTTTCGAGCATTACTCACTAAGTTCATCAGTACCTGAGATAATCTGTGTCCATCTCCACTCCAAGTGCCTGTAAGTTCAGGATCAATTAGGCAGAAAAAGCGCAAATTCTTGTCCAGAATCACAGGTGCAAAAGTCTGTGCACAGCGTTCAACCAGCTCAATAAGTTGAAATGGCTCGGGATGCAATTGTAATTCCTGAGCTTCTATCTTAGACAAGTCCAAGATATCGTTGATCAAAGCCAATAACGCATCAAATGCACGGTTAATTGTCGAAACTCGCGCCTTTTGTTCTAGCGTTAAGGGCTCTAACGCTAACAACTCCAAATTACCCAATGCACCGTGCAAAGGTGTACGAATTTCATGGCTCATCATCGCGATGAACATCGACTTGGCCTGATTAGCTTGGTCAGCCATCTCACGCGCTTGCTCTAACAAACGGACCGTGGTCTTCTGAGCACTAATATCGGTCAAGCTAAACAAGATGACTTCGCGTTGTTGGTAACGAATATGAGAATAAGCCACAGATATTTCCCGTTGCTCGCCACATGCACTTAGCACTGATGCTTCTGTTATCTGAACCTCATGGACGTTTGACTGCAATTCGGATTGATTTTTATGGCGATTCAACTGTGCTTTAACTAATATTTCGCTATAGAAATTCACACATTCTGAGGGTAAAAGTAAGCATTCGGCAGCTTCGTTTTGCATAACCACTTTATTGCTAAAAGGATCATAAATGCTCAAACCTACTGGTGCAGTATTCAGCACGGCATGATTGAATGCATCACTTTCATATACAAGACGCGACTGTATTCGTAGTGGCGCAAGTATTAAACGGTCGAGTAAAAGAATAAAGCCCCACAGGATCCCCAGCACTAAAAATGTCAGTATACTTAATGTGATTAGCTTACTTTTTAGTGCATTAAAAATTGTAAACCAGTCAAATACATAGACTGCAATCCAGTTTGGTCCTTGGATAAATTGTGACACGAAAAACATGCCATCACGATAAGTTATATCTCGGCGCAAAGCCGTATTTTGTAATAATGCAGGATATTCCAAGATATATTTCGCCCATCGACTCTCACTTGGGCTGTAATTGTCTACACCGAATATATGCTTACGATCACTTGAGACAACAAAAAAACCTGTCTCATGAGTCGAACTCTGAAAGAGCATAGAGAATTTACTGATAGGAACGTTTACGACAATAACAGCGATAAGCTTACCATCACAATAAACTGGGGCTGCATAGTTTGTAGTTAATTCATCAGTAATAGGCGATTTATAAAAGGGGACCCAGAACATTCTCTCATCATATAATTTATTCACATTGGTGGTTGCTATCACAGCATCGACCTTAGTTACAGCATCATTAATAAATTTATTAATGCCAACTTCCTTCAGATTATTCAATTTAGTTAATGACAATGGTGGCCACAATGCTAGCAATCGATGATCAGATGAATATATATAACCGCCAAGGTAATGCCCATTTTCTCGCTGACGTAACAAGGGTGTTGGCGAGACCTCACGCATTAAGCCTAAAAAATCAGCCAGTTCATGATCAGTTACGCTATGACTAGATGAAGATAAGATCATCGCAGGGGTAGCGGTTACATCAGTATCGGTAACTATGACACCATTTTTTTTTAGTAACTCTTGACGATAACGCAACACGGGTAAGTTTTCCCCATCACGTAAGCGCCACAACATCTCATAAAATTCAACCCTTTGTTTCAAACGAGCCTGGCTTCTATCAAGATTTTCCTTGATGATACCTCGCTGAATTTGAAACAAATGTACACGTTCGTCTAAAAAACGTTCAGATAATATTGTGATTTCTACAACTGATATAGTAAGCACAATAAAACTGATAGCTAATCCACCGCTAAATAATAACCAACGGGAATAACGTCCGGGTAAGTCAGGATCAGAGAGAGAACTGCATTTCAGATATTTGCATAATAAATTTCGTAGATTTAATTGAGAAGATTTCATTTAGGCGGACCACTGAGAAGGTGTTCAGAATAGTTTGTTAAATATATTCACCAATTCTATATCATTACTTGCGCCTAATTTTTGCATCGCTTTTTTCTTCTGCGTGCTTATTGTTTTAATACTACGATCAGTGTGTTGGGCAATATCAGTAACTGACATACCACGCACAAACATTCGCACAACTTCAAGTTCCCTCGCCGTCAGTTGCGAAATAGATAAAGTTGGGTTTGAGAGATGATTTGACATCATGTGTTTCACTAACGCTTTTGATGTTAGGGGGTCAATATATTTTTCGCCCTGTAGTACACGAGTAATCACTGTCGGTAAAATAGAAATATCATCACTCGATTTACTTAAAAAACCACAAACGCCAATCTGCATCGCTTGCTGCATAATAACTAAATCATCATGTGCAGTTAGCAAAATAATTTTTATACTTGGATATAATCTATGAATACGTCTAAGTAATAGTAAACCATCTGGCTCATCATCATTTTCAAAGGAATAATCACAAATCAAAATATCGCAAGGATCATTAGCGATTGATTCAAAAAGAGCTCGAATGGAAGTCACTGTCCTAACTAGACTAAAATTTTTAAATTCATTTATTATTTTACCAATCCCCATCACAACAACAGGGTGATCGTCAGCCACTATAATATTAACTTTAGACAAGTATCCGTGACTAAAGGGCATGTATAAACTCCAAATACGTTAATTGATAATAAATAGTAAAACATCTAACCGTTACACATCAAACATGTTAAATTATTGTTCAAAAACCAGAGGCTATAATATTTTACTATAAACTTAGAGATGTGGAATGAAAAAGGAATTAACAGAAGGAGCTTAATTATGAAACACTTAATTTCATAAGGTATTATATTTCATAATTTCTCTTGATAGCAATAGCAACTCATGTGACTTAAATCAAAATTTTACATTTTATAGATTATAATACCCACATAAATTATGCGCTTAAATTCATATTTAAAAATATCACTAGTCATGACACTATAACTAGTTGTAAAAAATTTTTATTCATTCTTTATAATTACCCACGCAATTAATTGCATATGATTTTTAATATTAATAACTACCTTCTATAACTAGGGTTTTATCAGAGTAACCTATAAAAGGTTACTCTGACTCAAACCCCAAATATATCACTATTTTTCCTACTCAAACTGATTTACTTGACCTGTGAACAAGGAGTGTTTAAGCGCTCAAACTTAGTAGGCCTACCATCTTTATTCTGTAATTCAAGAGCATAGTTAATTTTGCATTGTTGGGCTGATGATTCGCCCCACTTAACCATCAAGGTACCGCTGTTATCTAAACCGCGTGCTAGTACGCGACCACCTTGTCCAACGATGCCCACAATATTGCCATTATCGGCAATAACTTCACTACCAAAGGGAACACTTATGCCTTGACTAAACTCCAAATCGATGAGGACAACTCTTCCTTTATTAGCAGTTTCAAATTTAGCAATCACCACCGCGCCTGCACTTGGAGTGACTTGTTCACTGGTTGATTTCATCTCAATTTCAGTCGACATATTGTGTGGGTCTATATCTATTTGATTACGACGATAGGGATCTAAGTACGGCATAATGGCATAACCATCGTCATCTATCGCTACACTTGGGTATGAGGAAAGGGAGGCACCAACAGCATCAGGTGCTTCAATTATCCCGAAAGTATCGCTCACTTGTTGTCCAAAGGTAACACCACCAGCATGAGCAACCACTGCACCTCTTGCACCCAAAGAGACTTGATGATAACCAGAACTGTAACCCACAGAACCATTAAGAATACCGTGAGATCCATGTATGTTTCCGTAAAAGTCTACAGAAGGATTATGATTACGCTCTTCTTTGGAAATGCTTGATCCCCAGTTATATTGATTGTTTTTTCCAGAGGTACCATTGATTGCGGTACGAATACTATTATTCTCATTGGAAAAATTAACGTTCGATGTTGCACTGACACTCGCGCCTAATGGAATAGATAGCGTAGCGTAAATTTGATCAGAATCAGAACCATATTCATCCGATGTGCGCATTGCTGCAATAGAATAGTTAAAATACCGCGTGCTACTGGAGAAACCAACTTGAAACTGAGTCGTAGAATGAGAGTTATCCCAATAATCCTGTGTTCCACCAGTGAAATACATAGATCCTATACTGCCCAATGATTGATTCAGCGTAACTTGGATGCTACTACGCTGACGTTTTGGCATCATCCAATAACCTTGATCAAACGAGCTATGAAATAATCCATTTATAGTGTCATCAAAATCAAACGGATTATTTTCTACTTGGTGTTCATCATTCGCAACTGCCATTGCATCTTGTAGATTGTAATAACCGTTGGTGGAATAACGATATGCAGCAACAGAAACTGAACTCCCCATTTTTGGCAACGATTTACTAAAAGACAAGCGCACACTTTGACCGCTAGACGTTTTATTGTCTGTTATTTTCTCATGTGTAGGCACTTCTGTAGAGGCATGGGCAATATCTAAACCGAACGCACCAATACCTGTATTCATGGCCACCCCCACTAAGGGGGAAAAGTAACCGTCGGCAGCTAATACACCAGTGTAAGCAGTAAACAAATTACTCAAGCCGTGCTCATAGGTCAGTTGACCTACAATGGGTTTATCATTACTACTATAAAAGCCACTACGATATTGTCCAATTGCCGCACTATATTTATGAGCACCAGGGCGTAACATGCGCACAACTGCTGAATATGGAACTGAAAAAGTTCGGCTCTGACCGTTAGCCTCAGTCACTATAACTTCAAGATCGCCGCCATAACCTGAAGGATATAGATCGTCAATTTCAAATGGACCTGGTGCCACAGTGGATTCATATATAGTGTATCCGGCTTGACGAATAGTCACTTTAGCATTGCTATTAGCAACGCCACGCACTATCGGCGCATAGCCTGTTTGTGAATCTGGCAACATACGCTCATCGCTTGCTAACTGAATCCCACGTAATGAGAAGGTATCAAATATATTTCCACTGGTAGAAGAATCACCTAATGTTAACTGTGAGCTAAAAGGCTCAATATCACGCTGAGCATAAAGTGCTCGGTTCTCCCAGTTACGGTTATCATCATTCCAATCTAATGACGATTTCGATCTTAAACGCCAGTCCCCTAAATTCACTCCACCGTCTAGGCTTAAAAAGTGTTGAGTACCAAATTGTTGTGCGGAACTGTAATAGCTGGTGTAGCCATAATTAAGCATGCCAGCCGTTACACCGCGATCCCATTCTGATGGATCTACATATCCCCGCACATTTCGCCTTAAGCTCAACTGAGGTATGCTCAGATCTAAACGAAGTTCACTAGGATCAAAAAGTACAGATGCTGAGGGAATATTCGTTTGAAGGTCAACACAAGCATGCTTATCTTTGATATCAACATCTTGTAGTTGGAGTGTGTCAATGCCAAAACGGTCAAGCAATTCAATACTCAAACATGGTTCAGCATTTTGCATTCCAGGCCTAACCTTAAACAAAACTTCCTCGCGCCCCACTGCAACTTCATTAAGATAAATATCGCTCAAGTAACGCCCAGGTAATATGCTATTACCTTTAGAAAATCGGCTAAGATCAGCAGAATCTGTTCCTCCTTGAAGAAAAGAGGCATCGAACTCTTCTTCAGCATGTACTCCCTGAGCAACAACTAAATATAAAGTAACTAGAACTGAATAAGGAATAAGACAGCATCGTTCGCTCGCATTGTTGCGACTATTACGTGAGGGTGATTTAGTCATCATGTGAATCCGATTCGAAATAAAAGGGTATGCATCACTTATTTACAATAGTGACAGCACTACTTCCTTGTATATTGTTAAACCAATTTAATTAGTTACTTGACAAGTGAATATGAATGTTCTCGTATTGCACCATAATCATCGATAGATTTAAATTTAACTTCTTTTGTTTCATTCGATATGGCATTAACAGGTATATTTAACTTACCACCTGGAGCAACCATTCCATCACCAACAATATGAGCATGACTACCCGTCGATAATGCAACCTCACTCATAGAGACATGATAAGAGCTTGGGTTTGTGCATTCTAAAATCCAACTGGCATCTCCTTTAATCAAATTCCAAACTAATTGTTGAGGCGCTTCAACTTGAGTGCCTTTAATATCATTAGGCCGAAAAAATACTTTAATTCGAGTTCTCAAAGCAACTTGTATAATATTTTTATCGGAAGATGTATCCGCTTTAGGTGGAATTTCCTGCACATTGAGATAAAACACAGATTCATGTTCCTTCGGCAAAGTATCCCCTGTATATATTAGCCTTAAGGTTTGCCCTTTATTAGAGTCAATCCGTGAAATTGGTGGCATAAGAATAAAGGGAGATTTAATTAAACTCGAAGATGTGTCTAAGTCACCATCATCAATCCAAGATTGCACTACTAAGGGTTGCTGGCCTGTATTAGTTAACTTAACATTTGCCTCTCCTTCGCTCTCTTCATAAACCACACGGGTATTACTAAGTACGATCGAGGCATTCGCAGAAGAGGCAATAGCACCTCCCATGATCAATACACTCATTGCCAAGTAATGCACTAAAAACGGTTTCATATCGCACTCTCTAGTTGAGGGATTAAAGGGGAGGATGACCTCCCCCTTCGTACAAGCCTAACTTACTGGTATACGATACTGTAAGTTACAGCGCTATTTGCAGTACCTGGTGTAGCAGCATTTGTTGCGTAGTAACCTACTTGGTAGGACAACACTGCGCCACCAGCGTCAAGAGGTGTGCCAGTTACCGTACTGTTATCGCCAATCTTGATAGGTGAACTGTCACTGTTGCGCAATTGTAATTGAACGTTTTCTGCAACACCGGCAGTGCCCGCGCCAATGAGTTTTAGACGGCCGCTAGTTAGGTCTGTATTTGGACCCGCTTCAAAGCCTGCTTTTACTGTCGACTCAGCAGAACAGCTACTCAGAGTAATATTAAAAGGCTTGAATCCAGCAGTTTCGCCTTGTGCTGCAAGTGCGTGAGTACTTGCTGTATCCAAAGTCACAGCCACATCCCCATTAGCTCCACTACCTTTTACTGTGCAAGTCGTGCCAGTAATTTCACCAGTGATATTAATGTTGCCATCCGCAGCAAACACTGTGCTGGTCAGTAAACTCGAAGCAGCAACAATCCCAGTTAATGCGAAAGAGTAAATTTTATTTTTCATAGTAATGTTCCATTTAATTGCTGTAACTCAGGCTAATTCGCCTGCATTATTGTCATTTTGATGTGCATTGATTACGACATACATTCGACGAAAGCCATTATGAATAGAAATCAACAATGAATATATTGCATAAACACCTATTATTCCTAGACTATAAGTCTTACTTCTCAATAAGATTAATCCTATTAGCAGAAAGTAATTTAATTATTTATTATGCAAATAATAGTAAAACCAACCAATTTATTTAGCCCATCACTATTTATAGGATAATTCCTAATCACTATATAAGAATCGAAGCGTTGCCAATGCATTACTAGCAAACTAGCATAGTTAGTAACAACTATTTAATAAATAGTCTCTGGTATTGTTTTTGAGTGTTTGGGTAGAAAACGTCTATTAGAATGATTTTTATCCGCAGAAATTTCATGTGGATAATTGATAGTTTACATTTAAATTTACTGAATCTATAAATGTGCAACAATGAATACGACACAGGCACAAATAGCGCTATATGACCAACCTTGGTACATATTGATTTATGGCATGGGAATATCTGAAATAACGGAGTTAACATTGTTTAATCAATCTGCTAAACCCAGTTCCAAAGCCCCATTATTACTAACGGACAAAAACCAACCGTCGACATTCGCTATAAATAAAAAATATGATTGCAAAAATGTTAATAACGACATTGTTAACGATGACACATCAATTTCGTATAAAAAAGAAGAGTGCTTATGTGGACAGCCCGTAAATATTAACACTTTAATGAATAAAGCACAGTGGGATAGTTTATTATCTGGAAAATCTGCAGAAGTTTTAATTGATACTGTTGCCTATTTTCAGCCTCAGTTCCATGTAACAAGTGGAAAACTTTATGGAGCAGAGGCATTGGCCCGTTGGAATCATCCAAAACTGGGTGTACTTGGCCCTGAATACCTATTGCCCAGAATGCATTCGACCATAATGCGCAATGCGTTGTGGAAGCAAATGTTAGATTACACCATCAACATGTTGAAACATTTGCAAGGTTCAGGTTTAGATTTAGATTTATGCCTCAGCGTTAATATCAGTGCAGATATCGCAAGTTCCGCTCGCTGGGCAGAAAATACGATACATAGGGTAGCGCAATCTGGGATCAACTCCTCCCATATCGGCATAGAAATCACAGAGGATTATGCAGGATTCGAAGTAGAACTCGCGGCTGCAATTAGCAAATTAAGATTACAAGGATTTAAATGTGCTATTGATGACTTTGGCACTGGTTTCTCTTCGCTACAGCGTCTAGCCCTGACTCCTTTTAATCTTTTAAAAATAGATAGAATTTTCGTACATCAAGCAAGAGAAAGCCTTGTCAGCCATAAAATATTAGCCAATACAATTCTCTTAGCCCATGACTTAGGGTTAAGTGTCATAGCGGAAGGGGTAGAAACCGAAGCTGACCTTGAGAGAATAACTAATTTAGGAGTAGATATTGCCCAAGGATATTATTTTGCAAAACCAATATCTGCTGATAATTTTATCCAATATGTAAGAAACTGAGCACTTTAAGAAACGAATTAACCAACAGCTATTGGCTACCTATATATAAATAAAGGATTAGAAATGAATTTAAATAAAAAAACAATCTACAAATATGTAAAAACTCTTTTTTTTGGTGCATTTATCTCTGTTATTACGATTGACGATGCGGCAGCCATATGTGAGACAGGGACTGGGAATGAAGTTCCAGCGATTCTTACTTTTACCTTCAATGGAAATATCAATATTCCCCGAGATGCGCCAATTGGAGCAAGAGTCTATCGTTCTAATGCCACCTACGCTTACGCTCCTTTCGAACCTCGATATCGGTGTCATAACAATGAAAATGCTGGTATACAGAATGCTATTGGTGCCCCGTCCAACGGCTCGAATATATTCCCTATTGGCACAACGGGTTTAGGCCTTAAGTATTTTTGGGAGCACTCCACTATACTTGACTATTATAATTCATCTAGCGTTGTTACATGGGTAACCTTTCCGCAGTCATCACCATTTTATCTTGAGATATATAAAATTGGCCCTATCCAGGACGCTATAGAAATTCCGGCTGGGTATATTGGATATTATATTGCTGGGGGACTTAGAATAATTGACTTCAAAAATGCCAGTAAAGTGGTTATAACACAGCAAACATGCACCGTTTCAAATATAAACGTGCCTATGGGTGTTCAACCAGCATCCGGATTTCAAGGGATTAATACTCGAATGACACCGACAGATTTTGCAATTAATCTTAATAACTGTCCGAGTGGTATAAACTCTATAAAATATCGGCTCGATCCAACGACAACTATTATCAATCCAACGAAGTCAGTTGTTACGCTACAATCCAGCTCCACTGCCAGTGGTGTTGGTGTACAGATACTCGATGCTTCCAGTAACCCTTTACCTTTGGGTGTTGATAATGTCTTTTCAGGTTATGCTGCAACAGGTGGAAATTACTCTATTCCCCTTAAAGCTGCTTACTATCAAACCGGTTATATCGCCAAAGGTGGCAGTGCAAATACGTCGTTAACATTCACTATGACATATCAATAAACTAAGAGGCAAAGAAATTCCTCAAGTTCAAATCTAGTATTAAGAGTATTCCATATGTCTAAAAAAATTTTGCGGATTATTATTGCCGATAAAAAACATGAGAATCGCCTATGTATTGAAAAACAACTTAACTCATTAGGCTACTTTAGAATAATCACGACGGCTTCATTTGCAGAGGCATCTCGTTTAGCACAAGTTGAAAACTTTCAAGTTGGGCTAGTGATCATTGAAGAAAGCCTTATTCATACGGAACATTTTAATCAGCTACGTACTCAATCGGCAACACCCAACATTTTGGTCTATCGAACTCAAATGTTCACTACTTGGGACCAAACATTGATTGGATTACCCGATATAGAAGCATTAAGAACAGTGATGTCAAACTTTTAATTAAATATATTGACTAACAAATTATGTGATTTAAAAATTAACAACATTTTTGTAAATGCTCATTACACTTTTAAATATAATAGCTGCATATTCTCCCCCCCAAAGGGCTTGTTAGGTTTCCCTAACAAGCCTTTATCTTTTTACAATTAATCGACTAAACCGCGGCGCTTTAACAGTGCCTCTGTTGTCGGTTTTTTACCAGTAAAGTGAATATAATCTTGCATGAGATCTTCACTGTTACCTTTAGATAAGACTTCCTTACGGAATTTGTCACCATTATCGGCTTTTAATCCACCTTGCTCGCCCATATAGGCAAAGGCATCGGCGGCAAACACTTCGGTCCACAAATACGCATAATAACCTGCGGAATAACCACCGGAGAAGGCATGGCTAAAGTAGCTCGACTTATAACGGGGTGGTATTGGCGCAAAATCAAGACCATGTTTAGCTAGCACTTGGTGCTCAAACTTCTCTACATCGCTAATTTGAGTGTCGGCGCTGATAGAGTGCCATTCCATATCTAACAAGGCCGCTGACAGGTACTCAACGGTATCAAAACCTTGGCCAAACTTATTTGCCGCTAAGATTTTATCGAGCAGCGCCTTAGGAATTGGCTCACCCGTTTTGTAGTGTTTGGCATAGTTAGCAATCACAGCAGGGTCGATATTCCAATCTTCGTTAACCTGTGATGGGAACTCAACAAAGTCACGTGCGGTTGATGTGCCAGCCACGCTTGGGTATTTCACCTGCGAGAATAAACCGTGTATTGCATGGCCAAATTCATGGAACAGAGTGGTCACTTCATCGAAGGTCATTAGCGTTGGGCCATCGGCTGGCTTAGGAATATTAAGCGCGTTATAGACTACGGGCATAGTGCCGAGTAGACCGCTTTGGGTGACGAACTCATCCATCCACGCGCCGCCGCCTTTGCCTTCACGGGCATACGGGTCTAGGTAGAATAAGCCAATAGAACTGTTATCTTTATCAAAGACTTCAAAGGCTAAAACATCGGAATGCCACACAGGTAAATCGGTACGCGGTTTTAAGCTGATGCCATACAATTTATGCATAGCGAAAAACAGCCCGTCTTTCAGCACAGTATTAAACTCGAAATAAGGCTTGATACTGCTTTCATCGAGGGAGTATTTCTCTTTACGCACTTTGTCAGCGTAGTAAGCCCAATCCCAAGGTTGCAGCTCAAAATCACCGCCCGCCTTTTTGATTTCAGCTTGAATATCAGCCGCTTCCACTTTGGCGCGAGCTAAAGCTTTTGGCGCTAAATCATCGAGGATTTCATACACAGCGGCTGGTGTTTTCGCCATTTGATCGGCAACCGCATAGGATGCCCAAGTATCGAACCCCAGTAAATTGGCTTTTTTAGCCCGTATTTGCGCCATTTTGACAATCAATGGACCATTGATTGCGACGGCTCTGTGCGCCGAGGTTTCCCACACTTTTTGGCGCAGTTCACGGTTGCTCAGGCTAGAAAGCACAGGTTGGCGTGTCGTGTTGACTAACGTAATCAAATAGCCTTCTTTTCTAGCAGCTTTGGCCGCTGCGGCTAAGGTGGCGATTTCGCTGTCGGATAAACCGGCTAACTGGGCTTTATCAGTCACAACAATCACATCATCTTTAAATGATTTTAAGCTGTTTTGTGAAAAGTCCGTCGCTAAGGTTGCAAGCTCAGCGTTAAAGTCGCGCATCTTAGCTTTATCTTCGGCCGACAATTTCGCGCCAGCGCGGACAAACTGCTCATAGTAATATTCAACTAGACGCTGATCTTCCGCATTTAGGCTGCTCTTTTGCTGGTATACGGCTTCAACACGGGCAAATAAAATCGGATCGAGATAAATATTATCTCGGTGGGCAGATAGCTTAGGTGCCAGATCCGCTTCGGTTTTCTGAAAATCATCATCAGAAATCAGACCTGCGAGATTAAAGAAGGTACGCGATACGCGCGTTAACAATTCACCCGAGGTTTCCATGGCGAGAATGGTATTGTCAAAACTAGCCGCCTGTTTGTTATTCACAATCGCAGCGATTTCTGCATCGTGAGCTTTAATGCCCTGCTCGAAGGCGGGAGCATAATCTGCGGACTGAATAAGATTAAATTGCGGCGCTTGATCTTGCAGTGGACTCTTGCTCAGCAGCACATTAGCTGCTTCAGCTTTGGCGGCGGATTGAGTCGCAACGGCATTTTTGGCTTCATTGGTGCTTACATCAGGCTTGTCTGAACAAGCGCCAAGTAACAATGCCGCAGCTACGGCTGTGGTAATAACGGACTTACGCATATTAACTCCCTTGGATGTTGCTGCCCTTTCGATTGTATTTTTAAGGTGAAAGGTGCGCGCAAATGGATTTTGGCTTTCGGTTTACAACAGTCTGTTTTAACGAACTTGTGTAGCTTCGTACGTCAATTTCGATGAACTACCTTAACAAGTTACGCGCATTTCAGCCAAGTTTTACCCGCACAGAGCACAGCTAATTTGTATCACTTTATGTGTATTACTCGTCTAAATAAGCCTATGCCAACGCTACGCTAAACCTAACTCGCCTCAATCAAGCCAAGAGACATGCGAGCATAAGTGATCAACATTGGCTAAAATTTGATGTAAAAGAATTATTTAAAACAATTCTACTGAAGTTTTACGTCAAATATCCCCGACATAGACGAGGGGCTGAGCAAATAAAATGCCATTCCAATAACAAATATTAATTCTTCTTAATAAACTGTTTACTGTAATTATTTAAACATTGCTGTAACAAATAAACAGGCTAAACGGCTCACTATTTAGGCAAGCAAACCTTGAGTCACAATTTGAAACAGCTTTTATCCGATTAATGTCACATTCAGATCATCAAATGTCTTTATAATTCCCGCTCGTTAACTTAGCGGCAAATTAACCTAACAGTTAAATTACGCTGAATTAACGGGATGATGGGCATGTTCTTTTACGGAACATGCATTGGGGTCAAATAAATATAAATAGAGATAACTATGTTAAATAAGAAAATACTCGCAGTGATGATCACTGCCGCCCTTGGTGTAAGCGCCTGTAATTCTGATGACGACAAAGTCGTTCAAGCCGATTTACGGGTACTCGAAACCACAGATCTGCACACAAATATCATGGATTTCAACTACTACAGTGGCAAAAATGACCCAACTATCGGTCTAGCCCGTACTGCAAGCTTAATCCACGCTGCACGCAACGAAGCCAAAAACAGCGTACTCGTCGACAACGGCGATCTACTACAAGGCAGCCCAATGGGCGATTACATGGCTAAAGTTGGCCTGCAAATGGGTGATATTCATCCAGCCTATAAAGCCATGAACCTATTAGATTATGAAGTCGGTAATATCGGTAACCATGAATTTAACTATGGTTTAGATTTCTTAAATAAATCTATTAGTGGTGCAGATTTCCCTTATATCAACTCAAACGTTTATTGCGCCGACGATAATGGTTGCTGGAATGAGGTTAAAAAAGGTGAGCATTTATTCACCCCTTATATCATCAAACAAAAAAACATCATCGACAGTGAAGGTAATAATCAAACCATTAACATTGGTTATATTGGTTTTGTGCCACCGCAAATTCTATTGTGGGATAAACAAAATCTGACGGGTAAAGTGACGGTCGAAGATATTATTGAAACCGCGAAAAAATATGTCCCCGAAATGAAAGCCAAAGGGGCCGATATCATTATCGCCATTCCTCACTCTGGCATTGGTTCAACGGAAAATCCTGGCGATCCTATGGCTGAAAATGCCACTTACGCTTTGACTTATGTTGATGGTATCAATGCGATTCTATTCGGCCACAGCCACTCTATCTTCCCTGATGCTAAGTATGCCGACTTACCCAATACCGACGTCACTAAAGGCCTACTGAACGGCGTCCCCGCAGTGATGCCAGGTCGTTGGGGTGATAACCTAGGGGTTGTTGACTTTAAACTTGAACGTAGAGATGGTAAATGGCATGTCCTTAGTGCGAAAACGCAAGCTCGCCCCATATATAATGGTGCAACTAAGGAAGAGTTAGTTAGCCAAGATCCCGCAATTAAAGATGCAGTCGCAGCCGAGCACCAAGGCACCCTCGCCTTTGTGGATGAACCTATCGGCGTTGCCGCAGCCGACATGTACAGCTTCCTTACCTTAGTGCAGGATGACCCTACGGTACAAATCGTTTCCGATGCGCAAATCGCTAACGTGAAAGCGAAATTACCTGCAGCATTAAAAGGTCTGCCAGTGCTATCAGCCTCCGCCCCCTTTAAAGCGGGCGGTCGCCACGGTACAACCAGTGATGCAGATCAATTTGTGCAAGTTGATAAAGGCCCACTGACCTTTAAAAACGCCGCCGATCTATACCTGTATCCCAATACTATGGTGGCAGTCAAAGCAACGGGCGCCGAATTGAAAGATTGGCTCGAGTGCTCAGCGAACCAGTTCAATCAAATTGACCCAGCAAAAACCACCCCACAAGGTTTAATCAACTGGGATGGTCATCCAACCTATAACTTCGACGTACTCGATGGCTTAACCTATAAAATTGATGTGACCCAACCGAGCAAGTTTGACCGCGATTGCGCCGTCGTTAATGCCAACGCAAACCGTATCGTTGATTTAAGCTATAAAGACGAAAACGGCAAAGTCATCACAGGTGAAGAATTTGCCGCGAAAGAGTTTATCGTTACCTCAAATAACTACCGCGCCTTCGGGGGTAAGTTTGCTGGTACGGGTAGCGACCATGTGGTACTTGAACTGCCCGATACTAACCGTGAAGCACTAGCTGCTTATATCACAGCGCAATCTCAGTACAACGAAACCACAGGTAAGTACGAAGCTATGGTCAATCCAAGTGCCGATTACAACTGGGATTTCAAAACCATCACTACCAACGTCACATTAGACATTCGCTTCGAAACCCAAGACAGTGACAAAGCCGCTGCCTTTATCGAAGCCAATAAACAACGTGAAATGAAGAAGATCGGTAAGGATGAACTGGGTTTCGCCGTTTATAGCATCAACCTAACCAAATAAGCGTTCAATCCCGAAATATCATGCTCAAAAAGGCTCCTCGTGAGCCTTTTTTATTCCCTACCGATTAAATTAACGCTAATCTGCGCGCTATAAACAGTGTGTCGCCATTTAGTTAATCATGCTCCACACTAAAGGTTAAACCTGCTTTGTGTCGCCAAATATCTGCCTTATTATTTAGCGGCGTCCTCGCAACAACAGAGAAAGCTTATGAAATATCAATCAATCTTATGTGCCACTGCGTTAATGCTGGGCGCAGTGCAACCTGCAACGGCCGATGTTCATCTCAATCTGCCTAAAAATGCTGAAGTGCTAACGGTCAATGGCAAGCCAGCCGTAAAGAGTGGCGATCTCATTTTAGCCGATGGGACCAATCAGATTGCCTTTCGCTATGCCGCGCAATATCGACAACAAGCTGACTCAGTGCATTATCTTTCCGACGTGCTCATCGTCCGTTTTGATGCATCAGCACAAACACTCACGCTGACACTTCCCGCTATCAACTCAGCCAGAGATGCAAAGAAATTTGATGAGTCACCTAAGCTGACACTATTAAATGCTCAAGATGAAGCAGTGGTTTTTACCAGCGATAAATTGATTAAGAATGGCATTCAACTGGGACGGGATTTCGAACACGAGATACTGCAGTACAACCTTAGCAATCATCCGGCTTCATTAAATCTCACTATGAATACCGCAACAACGCAAGCAAGCGACGCCATTGCACCAGTATTGGCAAGCCTGCCGCAAATACACCAAACATCAGCAGCCACATCCACGAGCTTGATCGCGCCAGCAGTTATGTCGTCAGCAGTCGCAGCGAACAATGATAAGGCTCAGCAAATCACTCCAGCGACGACACCTAGCCAAGCTGAAATCAGTCAAATGCTGGATTACTGGTACAAACAAGCCAACGACAATACCAAAGCCAGCTTCAAAGCTAAAATAAACAAAGAGTGACCCATACCGCTTCAGTTTATCTATTTAAAACCGCCAGCTTAGTGTCACATATGAACTGGCGGCTCTATTAAAGCTTAGTAAAACTGATATTTCAGAAACATTAAAGCTCAGTAAGCCCATTCCCACTTCACAGCTTAATGTCATTTAACACAGCAAAGCTGCTAAGCAACAAATAGTACGAGTGCCTGTAAAGGCATTATTTATATATTTGGTAGAACAAATTATAAATATAAAAGACATATCATTTTACAGTCTTCATAGACTATTATTTATCAACTCGCTTTATAAAAGACAGTTAAGCATTTGTAGATAAAAGACTTATCACTTAATTAACTACAAAGAATTCGAACTGAGTAAAATCGAATAGTCTCTGTTCCTCCAGCCAACATAATTAACTATCCGCAAAGCGTTATCTCATAATTAAATATTTTTAAAAATCAAAACCTTGAGCAAGGATAAATACTATTTAGCCTACACATTTAACCGTATGCGTTATGATTTACGCTATATATTTTGGCTAGATCCAGAAACAAATGTAACAAAAAATGTCATAAAGGCATTATTTAGCAATAGTCATTATCAGCTTCAAAGCCTTACTAAGCATGAAAAGATCAACGCTCTAATACTATTCCATAAAAAACATTCAACCTTTAGACTTATTCAACCTTCAACCTGCTCATTCTTTATACTGATTTAAACTCTCCCCATCAAATGTTAGAAATAAGTTGCCTAAATGATAGGGCGAAAAATTACTAATCAAGTAAAAGGAATAACATGATGGAACTTAAATTAAAAAAAGCTGAGTTAGTGAATCTGTCCCATGATAAAAAAGTCTTACCTAGCGAATTAACACCACAAGTTGCTGGTGGTGTGATAACTCGTGCTTGCGGAGAGTTGACTGCCAATGCATACACCTGCCCTTCTGATCGTACAGGTAGCACTCATCGCTGTTGTCAAATCCCTTAATACGGGATTCAAGTAACCAAATAGGTTGTGACGTCACAATATAACACAGCATATTTTATCAGTAGATGTGTAAAGGGCATATCCACTATGCCCTTTTGACTTTCTAAATGAGCCAATATGTAGAAGCTGTACTTCATGGAAATAAAGGAAGGTGGTTCAGTGCAATTTAATCAACCCCATCAGTCTAGCCTTGCTAGACAGGCATTGAACGACATAGCTGCGCTATTAGTGAAAGATGCCAAACAATCATTAGAGCAGCAAGGGGTTGGTTTGTTAACTGGCTTAGCTGGGCAACAATTATTTTTCTGGCAATTACATAAACAGTTTCCAGAACTAGCATGCCAACATGAATTTTCAGCACGAATGACATTAATAGAAGAGCAAATACCATTCCTACATTCACAGTTCGCGTTTGGCTATGGACTGACTGGTGTCGCTTGGCTATATGAATTTTTTTTGCATGAAGGGAATTACCAAGCGGAGTTTAATCACAATACTGATGTGCTCTTACTACAACATTTACAACAGAATGACTGGACTGGAGAATTGGAATTTATTCGCGGACTAAGTGGTTTTGCAGTCTATATAGCGCGGCGTCAAACCGCGGAATTAGGCTTACCTTTGGCCCAAGCGTTATTGACACTACTGGAACAGCAATGGCATCAATTTGCCGATGGTACTGGTGCTTGGGAAGTGGCAACAAACTCTTTCTTTAGATTTAATCAGGCAACAGATGACCCTGAATTTAATTTAGGATTAGCTCACGGAGTCCCTTCAATCATTGCCTCTCTATTACCATTATTAGCGCATCAGCAACTACACAGCCAAATTCAGACGTTGTTGCAAGCCAGTTGTCAGTGGTTAATTCAGCAGCAACAAACATCAGAGAAATTTGGTAGTTGCTTTGCGTACATCACGGAACAACCGTGCCAGTCACGACTCGGTTGGTGTTATGGCGATGCCACCATAGCCTTAACATTGCTGCGAGTGGGCAATGCAATAAACCGTGATGACTTTACCGCCGCTGGTAAGAACATTGCCTTAAAAGCCGCTCAGCGTAGACTAAAAAGCAGCCAAGTACAGGATGCAGGTATCTGTCATGGTAGTGCAGGTTTGGCTTTAATCTTTCAAGTCATAACACGCTATTACACCGAATCCACTCTTTCACAGGCTGCACAATATTGGTTTGAACATACATTAGCACTATATCAAACATCAGGACTCGACGGTTTTAATGCCGTGCGCGAACAAGATAATTCAAACTGCCGCCTACCAGACCATGGCTTACTTGGAGGCTATGCCGGTATAGGTTTAGTGCTATTGATGGCCTTCAACGTAGAAACTAATTGGCTAGATGCGCTTTTATTAACCAATAATTGATTTCGATGTATTGGCTATTTTTATAACAAGGAATTGTTTATGAGTGTAGAGGTTTTGCAAGCCACGGATTTTTTTGTTATCCGGGCACCTAGATCAAGTTTGTCTCAACTACGAAAAATACCAACAGAACCTACGGCCTTAGTCGATTTTCTCGCCAGTTGGTTAGCAAACCCAGCAGTACAAGAAGCCTTATATCTTGCAAGTCCTTCATTGATGGAACGATTGCCTAATTGGCAACTGCAACCACACAGTAAAGCGGCAATTAAAATAACTAACTCCTTATTGAAATATTTTATTCGGTTTAGCTCTAGAGCGACGCCATTTGGGTTATTTGCAGGCGTAGCCTTGGGGCAAGTAGCAAATGAAACGCGCTTACAGTGTGATAGCATGCTGCGAGATAAGCGCCATACCCGCTTTGACATAGCCTATTTAACTGCAATTCGAGCCCAGTTAAGTGAACCAAATAAGGCCGAGAAGTGGCCGTTATTGTGCTATCAAGCAAATCCGACGTTGCAACAACAGAGCGATGGTCTGCATTATATTGAACCGTATTTTTCAGATACTGAGCAAAAATATCGTTTAAGTACCTTGGTATTAGATGAATATTTGCTTGCTATGCTGCAACTGGCGAAGAAGGAAGGGAGCTTTGCTTCGTTACAAGATGGATTTCAACAACTCTATCCTACGGCGAATACTGCAAGCATACAGGATTATATTAAGCAGTTACTTACTGCCGGTGTGCTGCAAGTCAAATTACCACTAACATTAACTTCTGGCTCCCCAGATCAAACTTTTATTACGGCGTTACAAAGTATGGGCGCTACAGACAGTGCTGATATATTGCAACGAGCTCTCACTCAGTTAAACAGCATGGATAAACAACCTGTTAACCCGCTTAAGCAATATCAAGAAATTTATCATAGCTTGCAAACACTGCCGTATCCTGTAAGCGAGAATCGCCTATTACAGACTGATATTTTGCGCTCATTTTCACAGTGCCAATTAGCACAAGCAGAAGTCTCTGCCCTGATGCCTGCATTATTGGCATTATTAGCGATACGAAAATCTTATAAAACACCACTTAATGACTTTAGCCAAAAATTTGAAGCAAGATTTGGTAGCCAGTATGTGCCACTGTTGACCTTATTAGATGACGAAGTTGGTATTTCATTCTCCAGCGATATTGGCTACCACACTTCCTTGTTAGCAGGGTTAAATATCACCAATCGTCCCTCCCCCACACAAAATGTTATCGAACCATTGCAACAGACGATTATCGCTGCTCTAAGTGATGTAACCCCAAGCGAAACTGTGCTGAAATTAACAAGTGATTCGTTATTGTCTAAACATGAAAGTGCGACATTAATGGCTAAGTTACCCGCTTCCTTCGCGATTAATTTGTCAGCGTATCAACAAGAGGATGGCCGAGTTATTTACTATTATCATGGTTGCTATGGTCCTTCAGCAGCGAATTTACTCGGACGTTTCTGTCATTTATCAACAGATATGCTGCAACAGGTCAAACAACATTTATCTCAAGAAGAAGCGCATTCTCCAGAAGTCCTTTTTGCAGAAGTACTACATATGCCCGAGGGGCGTCCAGGCAATGTCATCGCTAGACCAACATTAAGAGCCTATGAGATTGTTTTTCTTGCTGACAGTCACTTAGCAAACGAGTGGCAAATCCCAATCAGCGATCTATTGGTCTATCAAGAAAATAACGTGTTATGTTTATGGTCACAGCGACTACAAAAAAGAATAATTCCCCGTTTATCCTCTGCCCATAATTTCAGTGATCGTAGTTTAGGGATTTATCGGTTTTTATGCTCACTTCAACATCAAAACTTACAAATGCCTCACTTCTCCTTACCTGATAGCCTGCATAAAGCAAAACGAGTTCCAAGGATCATGTTAGATAATCTGGTCCTGCAAGAGGCCCACTGCAATATTTCAGTAGCACTATTGAAACGCTTATGGCAAGAAGGCCAGTTTGTTGAATCCGATTGGCAACAACTGCAGAAAGAATATGGTTTAGAGCGTTATATGAGCTATGCCATAGCCGACCATGTGTTACTGATCGATCTGCAAAATAATATGATGTTCCAAATGTTGTTGGCAGAGGTAAATCATAAAAGCCACATTAGGTTGAATGAAGTGCTCGCGATGAAATACCAACCTTTACTGCAAGGGCCAGATGGCCCTTATCAACATGAAATAATTGTACCGCTGTCAAATAGTGCCGCAACCCCATACTTAGCACCACGCATAGCACCATTGACGAGCTCAACCAATGACAAGTGTAGGCATTTCGCGCCTGGCTCAGAATGGCTCAGTGTCAAATTGTATGCAGGGCAAAGTAGTGTGGAGCAACTGTTACTAAAGCAATTGGCACCATGGCTAACGCAGATGCAGCAAGATGGTGTGCTCAAACATTGGTTCTTTGTACGCTATGGCGATCCTGATTGGCATCTACGGCTACGATGTTTTGGGGAGCCGGAACGATTATATGGGGAGTTACTACCCGCACTAAATCGCTTATTAGCGCCATCTCTAGCCAGTGCAGGCTTACATTGCATTGAGTTGTTCACTTACAGGCAGGAGACAGAACGTTACGGGGGTGAGCATATGATGCCTTTGGCTGAGCACTTTTTCTGTTTGGACAGCCAGTTTGTGTTGCAGGCAATATTATTCAGTCAACAAGATGACAGCTTGAGGTGGCGCTTAGCCATTTTAGCGATAGATTTAATTTTAACTCAATTCGATTATTTACCCGCCGAGAAATTTAAACTGATCGATAATTTGCGGACAGGATTTGCACAAGAATTTAAAGAAGGCTTAGAGTTACGCCAGCAAATGGGCGATAAATATCGATACTATCAGTCACAATTACAACAAGATCGCCAATTATTAGATTGGCATAACCAAGCTATTGAGCCATTCAAACAACAAATTCAGCAGAGTTTACAGCAGTTTTCATCTTCGATTACACCATGTTGTCAGGCAATGTTGGCATTATTTGAGTCCCAACAAGCACAAGGTAGTCGCGATAGTTTACTAGGCTCATTATTACATATGTTTACTAACCGTTTATTCAAGGCTTATGGTCGAGAGCAAGAGTTTGTCGTTTATGACATGTTACGCCGTATCTATCTAAGCAAACGCGCACAACCAGTACGAGGTTTATCGCAATGAGCGATTTATTTCGAAAAGAAGTTGTCTTGCAGCAACAGCAAAGATTACAAGGGGAAGTAAGTTTAACCCAGCCAGTTAGTTTTATTGGTTTCACAGTATTGATTAGCACGCTTTTTTTATGTGCATTACTATTTTTGTATTTTAGCGAGTATCAACGCAAAGAACATGTGCAAGGTTCTATCGAGCCAGCCATTATGGCGATTCGTTTGCCCACGCCTAAATCAGTCAACGCAGGGCATCTTTTAGTACAAGTTGGCGAGCAAGTGCAGCAGAATCAACCTTTAGTACAACAGCTGAACCTCCCAAATACGATGGGAAAATCATTTTTACTAAAAGCTCCTTTTACAGGAACGGTTACCGAAGTTTTATTGCCGTCTGGAGAGGATATCGGCCCATCAAAACCCTCAATATCGTTATTACCGCAACCAGAAACCTTGTTCGCAATTGTATATATACCCTCAAGAGTTATAGGACAACTCACATTGGGGCAGGAGCTACAAATGCGCATAGAGGCACTTCCCTATCAACATTTTGGTGTGCAAACAGCCACTCTAGTTGAGATAGGAAGTCAGCCTATAACCATAAATGAATCGCAACCCTTATCAGAGCCGAGTTATAGAGCCGTTTTAGCATTAACGGAAGACGCAAAAAAATTGCCACTGAGAGCAGGTATGGGATTAGAGGTTGATATTAGCTTCGCGCCACGCAGACTATTGGAGTGGTTGTTTACACCAAATGTTGATGATAAGGGTCAAAACTAATGGCAACACTGCAAGAGAAGCTTAGAACTTGGTCTGGCCGCCGCTTACCCATGATCGTTCAAACTGAGGCCGCAGAATGCGGCTTAGCCTGTGTAGCTATGGTGGCCAGCATGCATGGCTATCAAACTGATTTAAATAGCTTAAGACAACGTTTTTCGCTATCGCTAGAAGGCTGTACCTTACTGGATCTGATGCATATTGCAGAGCAGTTGCAACTCAGTAGCCGCCCACTGAAAATTGAATTAGAAGAATTATCCGACTTAGCTACGCCATGTATCTTGCACTGGGATCTCAATCACTTTGTGGTACTAAAGTCAGTGAACACTCAACACTGTATTATTCATGACCCAGCTTTAGGAGTGCGGCGAATATCCCTAACAGAAGTGTCAAAATCATTTACTGGTATCGCTTTAGAATTGACACCGACAGCTACATTTACTGCAGAACAAGCTAAACAATCACTAACATTCTCATCCTTTTTTTCTAAGATCACTGGTTTAAAGCAATCGTTAGGGTTGTTACTCAGTTTGTCCGTTTTTTTACAGCTGTTTATTTTAGCCTCACCTTATTACATTCAACTCGTGGTAGACGCCGTTATTATCAATAATGATGGTCAGTTGTTATTAGTGTTGGCATTAGGCTTTGCCTTGTTACTATTATTTGATGTTGCCACCAATGCTTTACGCAGCTTAGTGCTACTGAATTTCAGCAGCCAACTTAGTGTGCAGCTAGCCAGTAACCTCTTCCATCACTTAGTGCGGCTACCATTGGCCTATTTTGAAAAACGTCATATGGGGGATCTGGTATCACGATTTGGTTCTTTAAGGCAATTACGGGAACTGCTGACTACCGGCATTATTGAAGCCATCATTGATGGTTTTATGGCGCTAGGAGTTCTATGCATGATCTTCTTTTACAGCCCGTTATTGTCTCTCGTCGTGCTAGTGGCAGTGCTAGCATATTGCGCCTTGAGATTAGCGTTATATCGGTCCTTACGCTTAGCCTCAGAGCAGCAAATTCTAGCTTTAGCAGGTGAACAATCTAACTTTATGGAAACGATCCGAGCAATTCAAACGGTTAAGCTATTTGGTTTTGAAAGTCAGCGAGAAGCGATTTGGCAAAATCACTATGTTAAAGCAACGAACAGGACCATTACGCTCGGGAAATATGAAATTTCGTATCAAATAATGAACAAATTGCTATTTGGTACAGAAAATATTGTAGTGATCTATCTTGCTGCAGAATTAGTAATGGCGGGCAGTTTTACCACAGGAATGTTATTTGCGTTTATTGCCTATAAAGCCCAATTTATGGCGCGTATGAGCAAGTTGATCGAAAAGTTAATTGAATATCGCATGCTGAGTTTACATTTTGAACGGATTGCAGATATTGCCCTAACAGCCAAAGAGCAAACTTATCCACCACAACCAATGCTGCATAAAGTGGCCGGAAATATCTGTCTACAACAGGTTAGTTTTAGTTATAGCTCCGTCGCTGAGCCAGTGCTATACAATTTAGCATTACAAATAAACGCCGGTGAGTCGGTTGCAATTATAGGTCCATCCGGTTGTGGTAAGAGTACCTTAATGAAACTGTTATTAGGGCTATTAACACCAACCGAAGGTGAGATTTTAATCGATGACATACCGTTGGTGAAATTAGGATTAGCTCAATATCGCCAGCAAGTCGCAGCTGTAATGCAAGAAGACCGATTACTCGGTGGGACAATAGAAGATAATATTACTTTTTTTTCGGAAAAGATTGACGTCGAAAAGCTCACTCGTTGTGCACAAATGGCAGCAATACACCAAGATATTTGTCAGATGCCAATGGGCTATAAAAGTTTAATAGGCGATATGGGCTCAGCACTATCCAGTGGGCAAAAACAACGGTTAATTTTGGCGAGAGCGCTGTATCGGGAACCGAAGATTTTATTTATGGATGAAGCAACAAGTCACTTAGACATTGTCACTGAGTCTGTTGTTAATCAAGCGATGAAAAATTTGAATATCACCCGAGTGGTAATCGCCCATCGGCCCGAAACCATTAAAGCTGCAGATAGAGTCATCGATTTAACACAACTTCTACAGCGACCAGCAATTAACAAAGTAAGTTAAATAAAATCAAAATATTGCACCGATGAAATGAATTGTTTATGCACTCTATCGACTTAAGCGTGTCAGAAGGCTACTTTTATAGTAACACCCGTGATTCAGAAAATAACTTGGTCAATTCGATAGTTGAGTTACTTATGACATAACTGACAAGAATAGACCAAACCCAAGATAAGCAAGCACCTAAAAGCTTGTTATTATCAGATAGAGATTCACTCTTCTACGTTAATCACATGAATGAGAGCAATGTATAGATGGGATTAAGACAAATTGCAGACGCAAAAAATCCAGCTTATTCAGCTGGCTTCGTTACATCTCAATGAGATAATTAGGCGCTTGGCGATGACCTACTCTCACATGGGGGTGAAATCATAGCGCTATAAATACTTAGTATTTAGCCATAATTGAACGCGAAGAAGCTTGTCTTCGTAGCTGGGGAGTCCGCTTAGCGGCGGGCGACCGCCATGGATGGTGGAAGTGTCAATATTGGAGGAACATTTATTGACCGACATCGAGGTAGGTTTTCGCAAAGCGTATAAATACAAAAGCCCTAGCGGTTTAGGCTAGGGCTTTTGTGTTTATTTGGATGCTTGGCGATGACCTACTCTCACATGGGGAGACCCCACACTACCATCGGCGCGTTTGCGTTTCACTTCTGAGTTCGGGATGGGATCAGGTGGTTCCACAAGGCTATTGTC
>NZ_JAHKQZ010000022.1:0-95453 GCF_019345585.1 Shewanella sp. NKUCC05_KAH | reverse complement strand
CCACACTGAGCGCCGAACGCTTCCAGTTGGCTAGGGCTGCGTATTCTACGCATTTCCCGTTTCGCGTCAAGGAGTATTTTACAACTTCTTGCTGCGCTTGAATTAAGTGCTCAAAAGCTAATCAATTCAACCTAACTCGTCAGCTGGCTTTCGCTGTCTGCCGTGTCAGTGGATGCGCATTATAGGGAGCAGGAGATTTTGCGCAACCCCTATTTTAAGGAAATTTGCAGTTAATTCTAATTATCTAATCTAGCCACAAGATACCCACTACTTACCCCCAAAGTTATCCACAAAATAGCGTTTTATCTGTAATTTGGCCCAATTGATTACCAGCGTACAGTATCAAGACAAAGGGATCATGAGCATGAATGCTATCAGATTTAAATGAAAATAACGGCTGCTTGAACCGGAATATCTCACCTCCACTTTTATATAGAGTCGTTAATGGGAGAATGACGGGGAACAACAGAAGAAGATGACACTCTGAGTGTATTTGGCGATAAAGATACTTTACCTATATATAGTAGTTGCCTCCCACCAACCCACCATAGAAAGTCGAAACGACGTAATCCGCAATAGAAAGAGGGTCTCTTTGATACTTATTCGTTAGTAGCTGACTACATTAGATATCAGCATGTAGTAGCAGTAATAAGTAGTTCAGAGACCATTCAACTCTATTCACCTTAATCCATTATCGAGTTGAGTGGATTAGCTCGCACTCCATAGCAGTTGTCCACAGTCTGTAAGATCATAGCCACCAAGTAGTGCCGCCATTTGCCTCGAGTGACCGCTCGCCAACATAGTAAAAAGTTGTTGAAGTTGACGACGGAAGTAAATGCTTTGCGGCATAACGAAATCGAAAGACTCTTTAATCAGCGGCACGAAACTTAAACCACTTTCCAAAGCCACAGATTGACAACCAAAACCAATATCGGCATCCCCCCTAGCGATATAACCCGCCAACTCGCGTTCACTATAGGCAGTTAGCACGACATTAAGTTGATCTAAGCGAGCACCTTGCTTTAACAACCAATGCTCTAAGTGCTGTTGGCTACCTGCGCCCCCCTGACGACTCACCCAACGCCAAGGCAAGTTCACGACTTTATCTTCTTCTTGGCATCTGTGGTGCATATCGGCACGCATGATCAACCCTTGCTGACGGGAGTAACCATGCACCATGATCCATTGCTGATGATTGTTATAACCTTTAAGTAAAGCTGGGTGGCGAATATTTCTATCCTCCATGCTACCCCAGTGTAAGGTGCACACATCGGCATAACCTTTAGCAAGCAACTCTAACCCTAAGCGTGAAC
The DNA here is from genome assembly GCF_019345585.1 of Shewanella sp. NKUCC05_KAH. Classification (NCBI taxonomy): domain Bacteria; kingdom Pseudomonadati; phylum Pseudomonadota; class Gammaproteobacteria; order Alteromonadales; family Shewanellaceae; genus Shewanella; species Shewanella sp. NKUCC05_KAH. The sequence goes on along the minus strand of NZ_JAHKQZ010000022.1, from coordinate 94,140 downwards.
CTGTTGCGCTGTAGCTTATCAACTCACGGCTACCAACTTGCGCCATCAAACGCGCCACCAGCATAGATAATAGTGGATCGTCACTACCAGTGATCAATAAACGGTCGGTCAGCATGCCACTGTGGCAAGAATCCATTACCCAACGGTCGATTAACACTTTCGGAAATAGCCATTTACCGGTGATTTTAGTGGCGGGGAGAATTCTGTCATTAGCCATGGCGTAGACTTTTTTCTCATTAAGATCTAAATACTCGGCCACTTGCTTCGCGCTCATGTAGACCAATTCACTGGCAGACGTCATCTTGTTTCCTTGTCTTATTCTTCGTTACTGCATGTAAGTTTTAGCATTACTGTCTTGGCTAACTTGGGGCTAAGGAGCCGTATTGGCATCAAACTGCAGATTTTCACTACCGTGGTACACCAAAAAGTGACGACCTTTGGCGCGGGCAATAATAGTAATACCCAACTGCTGCGCTAGTGCTAAGCCCATCTGAGTCACGCCACTGCGTGATAGCAAAATAGGGATCCCCATTTTGGCGACTTTAATCACCATTTCCGAAGTTAAGCGGCCAGTGGTATAAAATATCTTATTATCGCCGCGATCCTGAGTCAGCCACATATCCCCAGCCAAAGTATCTACGGCATTATGACGGCCAACATCCTCGACGAAAGCCATAATTTTATCGTCTTCGCACAAGCCACAACCGTGTACAGCACCCGCATTTTTATAGGTTTCATTATATTCGTTGATATTTTTCAATAAGCTATAAAGGGTGCTTTGCTTAAGACTTGGCGTTGGTAAATTGATGCCGTCTAAATCTTGCATAAAACTGCCATAAACCGTGCCTTGACCACAGCCTGATGTCACCGTTTTTTCGGAGAGTTTCTCATCCAGATCGGCGGTTTGTTCACGGGTAACCACGGCTGCAGAACTCACATCCCAATCGACAATAACCGAGTCCAATAGACTGACATCCGAAATAAAGCCTTGGTTCTTAAGATAACCTAACGCCAGTGACTCAGGTTTCGCCCCTAGGGTCATAAGTGTCACTATTGGTCGCCAGTTCAAATACACGGTAAGCGGACGTTCGCAGGCGACAAATTTATCCAACACTTCCCCGGCTTCATTCACTGCTTTTACAGCAATGGTTAGCGGTACTTCCACTTGAGTTCTCACAAAAGAACACTGATGCTGAGTTTTTTGAGAAGGATTGGCTGCCGCTATTTCGCTATCTGTGCTCATGTTGTTATCAGGAATAGTGATATTTTCAGAGATCATAATGTTACCGCTTAACGAGTCATGGCCAGAGCATAGCAATATTTATACCTAGACATAAAAATTGGGGTTAAATGCGTGATCTGCCGCAATGCTGATTTTTCATTAGCCCTTTTATGTCCCAAACAAAATCCTGTACTGGACAAAATGTCCAATTTATAGGGTGTTTTTGATGATCTAGCTCAAACTAATCCACTATGTTTACTGGCACCAATATTGCAGTGACCTTTTATCGCAATTTGTTGGTAAAACCGAACCGTTCACTCTACGGTTTGTCCATCAACACGGCTGAGACGGAGAGACAATGCAACATACAACTAGTGTTTGGCCTATGTACGTTTCACTCAAGAAAGTAGAGAAGCAAGTTGGCCGCTGGACCTCAGTACAATGGGAAATTGATCACCTACTTCCCGCCACCCATCAAGCCCCAGACGATGCAACCTTAGTGCTACTCGAACTGCACAAAGACGAACGCGCCAGCTATCGCCTCAATCTCGATTTAGATAACGCCATGCTGTATTTAGTATGTGATGAAACGGCCGATGGCACTTGGATACCGGCGGCATTATCGGCGGATCAGAATGTCGCGGCGGGTTGTCTTGAGGGCAATACCCCTGTCCTCAACTTATTGATGCCAAAAGCTATCGCTTGTTGGATTGAAGCCTTTATCACCCAATATGGTGAAGTCGAAATTGCCGCTCATCGCCGTAAACATGTCGATGGCCGTAATAATCAAGGCCCGAGTCACGATCCATTACGGAGGGACTAATGGCTGAATCCATACAAAAAACAGGCGGGCTACTGAGTCGCTGGAACCAACGGCGCGAACAAGTTGCAGCAGAGGAAGCGCGAGCTGACGGGGAAACCACACCTCTGGAGACCATCGTAGCCGAGCCCACTATGGCAGTTGAGCAGCTTCAACCCACAGAGTCAGCCTTTGAACCTAATACTGCAGAGCATGACGATCCTAATCGCATCCTCACTGCAGCGGATTTACCCAATCCCGACGAAATTGAAATAGGCGGCAGCTTTGCAAGTTTTATGGGCGCCAATGTTGACCCTGCGGCTAAATCTGCAGCGCTACGTGCACTGTGGAAACAACCGCATTTCAACGAGATAGATGGGCTTTTGGAATATGCACTCGATTACAGTAATCAACCGAAACTCAGTGCAGAAGTCTCAGCTGAATTGATGCAAAAAGTCTTCCGTTACATAGCCGAAGACAGCGAGACCTCGGATGAAGAATCAGCTGTTTTAGCCAAACAAACTGAAGAAAGCAATCCATCCACGAGTCTTGATGTAAGCGAAACAACAACTCATGAGACTAATGAAGTCGAAGTCGAATGGGCAGCTGAGCCGATAACGGACAATTTGGATGGGGAGACTGATGACCTACCCCAAAATGCACCAGAGCCCTTAGCTCAGGTACATACCCGAGTTGTTTAACGTCAGTTTAGCTAATTTTAATGTCCGTAACTTTGGTATGTGAATTGCTGTACTAAGATATAAAAAAGCTTAGATAAAAGCAGAAAAGGCAATGACTTACTTATTACCAGCCGCCTAAATCTGCCCAGATACAGTAAAACAAGAAACAGCCAAAGTACTGTTCAGGAACGCAATGTGAGCACTTATTTGATGACCAATCAAACCCAAGAAGCGTTAAAACAAGCGCGACAACAGGTATTAACGCAAACTCAGATGTTGCAGAATCTGATCCCGCCAACTGTCAGCTATACCACCGAAGGCAATGTTCTTATTATTGGCCCAGAAGATCTGGCTCGCCTTGCCGCGGACAAATTGTCCACTATGGCCCATAGGGTGATTTTAGCCAACGAAGCCATTACCAGCCAAGATGAAGCACACCTAGAACGTGTCATGGCAGCGGCAACTGATGTCGAAAGCTATTACAACAAACTCATTGGTGTAAAAGGCTTTTTAGGCCAATTTCAAGTCAGTGTTGAACATCAAGATGGTGCTGCCGAACTCAGTTTAGTGTCAATCCGTAAACCCCATTTCGATATCGTGCTCGATTTGAGCAGCGCAGCTTGTTTGAACTTAGAAATGCTGCCACCCGGCTATTTTTACGTAGGCCAAGACGCTGAAAAACTCGAAGATGCCCTTGCGCAAATTCCCGATCTCATCGGCCAATTTGATAAGCCGCGCTACGTCAAAATTAACCCAGATATCTGTGCCCACGACCGCAATGGCATCAATGGTTGTAATCGTTGCCTCAACTTCTGCCCAGCAGATGCGATCAGCAGTGTCGCAAAGAAAATTGAAATCGATCCATATCTTTGCCACGGCGCAGGCAGTTGTACCAGCGCTTGCCCAACGGGTGCTATCAGTTACGATTTACCTACGCCGCAAGCTTTGCATTCATACCTGAACAAAATTGTTAGTCGGTTCCGCGAGCAAGCACAAACCGCACCGGTGATTTTGTTCCACGATAATGCCGTCGGCGCCAACTTTATTAGTGACGATTTAGCAGGCGACATCCTCCCCGTTGCCCTCGAAGAAATTACCGTTGCTAGCGTAGATCATTGGTTGTCAGTACTCGCTTGGGGCGCGCGCCAAGTGCTGATCCTCAACACCGATGCAACAGCGCCAACCCTAACGCAAATGCTTAAAGGCGAACTTTCTTTAGCCAACAGTATTTTAGATGAGATGGGTCAGCCGCAACGTATCAGCCTCATCGACCCAAGCATGCTTGCCGATTTACATTCGATGCTCGATATCAGCTTAGATTGGCCCGTGATCGTGCCCGCCGCATTTGCGTCGACCACTAAACGCAATACGCTATTTGAAGCGATCGACCACCTCAATAGCCAAGCGGGTGAAATCGATACTTGCCTCAGCCTCAGCAATATTCCCTTTGGCAAAGTCAGTGTGAATGTCGAAAAGTGCACTATGTGTATGTCCTGCGTGGCAATTTGCCCAACCGTGGCATTACAAGATGGCGGCGACAAACCTGCACTACACTTCATCGAGCAAAACTGCGTGCAATGCGGCTTATGTGAGGCAGCGTGTCCTGAAAAGGTTATCAGCCTTACCCCGCAAATTAACTTTAATAAAGCTGCCCGTCAGCAACAACACACCCTGAAAGAAGAAGCCCCCTTCGAATGTATTCGCTGCGGCTCTCCTTTTGCGACCCAATCTATGGTGCATCGGATGCTGGATATGGTCGGCGCGCACAGCGCATTTTCTGCCAATATTGAACGCTTGAAAATGTGTGGCGACTGCCGGGTAAAAGACATGTTTGAAGACATTCTTCAAGATCCTGAAAAGCAACTGCGATAAGAGATCCGCTATGACCGAATCAGTAAGACAAGTTTCAGAAAACGATCAGTTGAGAGCCGATATCTATCAACTGTTAGCCGCCCTATTGCGCCGTCAGCCAAGCCCTGAACTGCTACACTTTTTGGCCAATCTTGAAATTGATGCCAATGAAGACAACGAGATGACTAAAGCTTGGTTATCACTCCAACTCGCCGCACAGCAGTTCAACAGCGCACAACTAGAAGACGAGTATTTTGCCCTATTCCTCGGTGTAGGTTGTGGTGAGATCCTGCCCTACGGCAGCTGGTTTATGACGGGCTCATTGATGGATAAACCACTGGCATTGCTACGCCAAGACTTAATGCAACTAGGGTTTGAACGCGAAGACAACGTCAAGGAACCCGAAGATCACGTTGCAGCACTGTGTGAAGTGATGGGAACCCTGATTTTAGAAGCGCCAAGTTATCGCCAATTGGCTTTTTTCCAACGCCATATTGGCAGTTGGATTGGCCGTTTTTGCGACAATTTAGCCAAAGCACCAAGTGCGGCGTTTTACGCCACGGTTGCACAGCTAGCAAAAGCTTTTTTTGCAATGGAAGCCAGTGCTTTTGAGCAATTAAGCTTAGATATTCCAGTCAATTGCCCGGGCAGCGCAGACTTACAGCCAGCCACCAGCGATTTAGCAAAACCAGTAGAGTTAATGAACTAAGACTAAACTGAGTGATAGCGCGGCATGTGCGTGCTAAATGTAAATGTTAGAGATGAGTTCAAACTGCGAAGGTGAGATTAATGTTCACCTTAGCAACAATAACGGAAGCTTAGGCTTCCACAATAACCGAGGTGGTAGCCGTTTGTACCACCTTATCCAGTAACACAAGGAGACACTATGAAGAAGCCAGCTTCCGACATGGGCCGTCGTCAATTGCTTAAAGCATTGGCACTCGGCAGTGCGGCAGGCGCAGTGGTCACTGTGAGTAGTCAAGCGTTAGCTTCGACAAAAACGGCAGCAACCACAGAGCCTAAAAGTGAGAACTACCGCGAAACCGACCATATTCGTAGCTATTATGCGTCGCTTTAAAACTAAAATAGAGGAGAGTGTGTGATGCGATTAACCCGCAAAACAGACCAGGTTGTCGAAACTAAAGCGCCAGCACTGGGTCTCAATCGTCGTCAATTCTTAAAATCGGCAAGTCTTGCCACAGGAGGGATCGCTGCGGCGTCCATGCTGGGCACAGGCATGATGCGTAAAGCACAGGCCCAAGAAGATATTGGCCATAATGTTCCCACCGAAGTCAAACGTACCATCTGTTCTCACTGTGCCGTAGGTTGTGGTGTGTATGCAGAAGTACAAAATGGTGTATGGACGGGTCAAGAACCCGCATTCGATCACCCGTTCAACGCTGGCGGTCACTGCGCGAAAGGTGCTGCACTGCGTGAACATGGTCACGGCGAAAAACGCCTGAAATACCCCATGAAGTTAGAAGGCGGAAAATGGAAAAAGATCTCTTGGGATCAAGCGATTAATGAAGTCGGCGATAAAATGGCTTCAATTCGTCAAGAGTCAGGCCCAGATTCAGTCTACTTTATGGGTAGCGCTAAGTTCTCTAACGAACAAGCTTATTTATATCGCAAATTTGCGGCACTGTGGGGTACGAACAACGTCGACCATTCTGCCCGTATTTGTCACTCTACCACGGTAGCCGGTGTTGCTAACACTTGGGGCTACGGTGCGCAAACCAACTCAATCAACGATATTCGCAACTCTAAGTGCATCATGTTTATTGGGGCAAACCCCAGTGAAGCGCATCCTGTTGCCATGCAGCATATTTTGATTGGTAAAGAACGCGGTGCCAAAATCATCGTTGTTGATCCACGTTTCACCCGTACTGCAGCGAAATCTGACGAGTACGTGCATATCCGTCCTGGCACAGACATCCCCTTCATTTATGGCCTGTTATGGCACATATTTGAAAACGGCTGGGAAGATAAAGAGTTTATCAAACACCGTGTCTATGGCATGGATCGTATCCGCGAAGAAGTGAAAAAATACCCCCCAGAAGAAGTTGAACTGGTTGCGGGTGTACCAAAAGCGCAGATGTACCGCGTCGCCAAAATGATGGCTGAAACCAAACCCGGCACCATTATTTGGTGTATGGGTGGCACTCAGCACCACGTGGGTAACTCGAACACCCGTTCATACTGCATGTTACAACTCGCTTTAGGCAACATGGGTGTACCTGGCGGCGGCACTAACATTTTCCGTGGCCATGATAACGTGCAAGGCGCAACCGACTTTGGTTTGTTATTTGATAACTTACCGGGTTACTACGGTTTAACGACTGGCGCTTGGGCCCATTGGAATAATGTGTGGGATCTCGACCCTAATTGGGTAGCGAGCCGTTTCGATCAAGGCGAATATCTAGGACAAAAACCGCAAACTTCTGCGGGTATTCCTTGTTCGCGCTGGCACGATGGCGTGTTAGAAGATAAAACCAAGATAGCGCAAAAAGACAATATTCGTCTGGCGTTCTTCTGGGGACAATCGGTCAACACTGAAACCCGTGGCCGTGAAGTGCGTGAAGCCTTAAACAAAATGGACACCGTCGTCGTTGTCGATCCATTCCCAACCATGGCGGGTGTTATGCACCAACGTCAAGATGGGGTTTATTTACTTCCTGCGGCAACCCAGTTTGAAACCTACGGTTCAATCTCTGCGACTAACCGCTCAGTACAATGGCGTTCTAAGGTCATAGAACCCTTGTTCGAATCCCTGCCTGATCATGTGATCATGTACAAACTCGCCAAAAAAGTGGGTATAGATAAAGAGCTATTCAAGCATATTAAAGTCAATGGTGAAGAGCCTTTGATTGAAGATATCACCCGCGAATTTAACACAGGTATGTGGACTATCGGTTATACCGGACAAAGCCCAGAGCGTTTAAAAATGCACCAAGAAAACTGGGGTACTTTTGATGCTGACAGCCTAGAAGCCCCCGGCGGTCCTGCCAAAGGCGAAACCTACGGCTTACCTTGGCCATGTTGGGGCACACCAGAGATGAAACATCCTGGTACCCAAATTCTGTATAACGAAGCCAAACATGTGAAAGACGGTGGCGGTAACTTCCGTGCTCGCTATGGTGTGGAACATGAAGGCAATAATATTCTTGCCGAAGGTACTTACTCTAAAGGCAGTGAGATCCAAGATGGCTATCCTGAATTTACCGCCGATATGCTTAAGCAATTAGGTTGGTGGGATGACCTGACCGAAAACGAGAAAAAACACGCCGAAGGCAAAAACTGGAAAACTGACATTTCCGGCGGTATCCAACGTGTTGCTATCAAGCACGGCTGTATCCCTTACGGTAACGCTAAAGCTCGTTGTATTGTATGGACATTCCCAGACGATATTCCACGCCACCGCGAACCACTTTACACGCCTCGTCGTGACTTAGTCGCTAAATACCCCACCTACGAAGATCGTATGGTTGCACGTTTACCGACACTGTATAAGTCAATTCAAGACAAGGATTTTGCTAAAGACTTCCCATTGGCACTCACATCAGGCCGCCTAGTGGAATATGAAGGTGGTGGTGAAGAATCCCGTTCTAACCCTTGGTTAGCTGAACTACAACAAGAAATGTTCATCGAAATGAACCCTGCAGATGCAGCGGATCGTGGTATTCGTGACGGTGACAATGTTTTTGTTCATGGTCCAGAAGGCGCCAAAATCACGGTTAAGGCTATGGTGACACCGCGCGTTATTGCCGGTGAATGTTTTATGCCATACCACTTTGCTGGGGTGTTTGAAGGCGAAAGCCTAGCGAAAAACTATCCAGAAGGCACTGTGCCTTACGTGATAGGCGAATCTGCAAACACCATTTTAACTTATGGCTACGACGTTGTGACTCAGATGCAAGAAACTAAGTCCAGCCTATGCCAAATCAGCAAAGCCTAACCTACTTGATGAGGAGATAAGCCATTATGGCAGTCATGAAATTTCTGTGTGACACCAAGCGCTGCATCGAGTGTAACGGTTGCGTCACTGCATGTAAGAACGAAAACGACTCCGCTCTCGAGTGGGGAATTCAACGTCGCCGCGTGGTGACGATCAACGATGGTCTACCTGGCGAAGCCTCAATTTCAGTGGCTTGTATGCACTGTACTGACGCTCCCTGCATGGCCGTATGTCCGGCAGATTGTTTCTACCGTACCGAAGACGGCATAGTGCTACACAACAAAGATACTTGTATCGGTTGTGGTTATTGCTTCTATGCTTGTCCATTTGGTGCACCGCAATTCCCGAAAAAGACTGCCTTTGGTAGTCGTGGCAAGATGGACAAGTGTACTTTCTGTGCCGGTGGCCCAGAAGAAACCTTCTCCGAAGCTGAGCGTAAAAAATACGGTGCCAACCGTATTGCTGAGGGCAAGTTACCTATGTGTGCTGAGCTTTGTTCTACTAAAGCGCTGCTCGCAGGTGATGCGGAAGTGGTATCAAACATTTACCGTCAACGTATGGCCTCTCGAGGCAATCCTAACGTGATTTGGGGTTACAACCCCAAGACAGGTGAGATTAACTAAGCAGAGCGAGGGTTAGGGAGAAATCCCTAACCTCTGGCAAGGAGTGAAAATGTTAAACAAACAGTTAAACAAATCACTGCGCAGTCTGTTTGCTCTGTTGGTGCTCGTCATGGGATTGGGATTAGGTTCAGTCATGAGCTCAAACCCAGTACACGCAAGTGATCAGCAATCGAGTCAACAACAGGCGAAAGCGCAAACCAGCGATGCCGATCTTTGGCGAGCAGTAAAAGCAGGCGATGCCGGCTATACCACTGCCAAAGGGATAGATACTGGGGTGTTGATTAACGTTGCCGGTAACCAAGGTAAAGAACTGAGAAATGAATACTTAACCCCAGTCATGGCGCTAGCCGTGGTAGGTGTGTTTGGTGCTTTCTTATTATTTTATCTGGTGAATGGTCCATCAAAACTGAGTCATGGCTTTTCAGGCAAGATGGTTTCGCGCTGGTCAAAGGCGGATCTGTGGATCCATTGGATCATGGCTAGCAGCTGTCTGGCACTGATGTTTACCGGTCTAACCATAATGTTAGGTAAGCATGTCATACAGCCAATGTTAGGCCCCGACCTTTGGGCGCCATTGATCTATGGCAGCAAAACAATCCACGATTGGGCAGGTCCCATTTTTATCGCGGCTTGGGCTGTATGTGTGGTGAAATGGATGCCGTTACAAACCTTCAAGATGTATGATTTGAAATGGTTTTTAGTGGTAGGTGGTTATATCAACTTTGGCCCGTTCAAAGGTAAGCACCCTGACAGTGGTTTCGCTAACGCCGGTGAAAAAATGTGGTTCTGGACCCTGATGTTGTTTGGTTTATTCATCAGCGTATCTGGCATCATGTTGGTATTGCCAGGCTTGGATTTACCCCGCGAAGCCTCTATGGGCGCGCTGCTGATCCACTCTATCAGCGCCATTATCTTGATTGCCTTTACTATAGTGCATATTTGGATGGCGACCGTACTGAGCGAAGGCGGTATGGAGTGTATGAAGTCAGGCTATTGTGATGAAAACTGGGCAATCCAGCACCATAATCTCTGGTATGACGAAATCAAGGCCAACGGCAGCTTAAAGTATAAAGACTAAGTTAAACCGCAGCTTTTACATCCTCAAAACACCCCGCATCGCGGGGTGTTTTTTATTCGCACTGATACCCATCGCATTAATTCAAAGCACAAAAAATTAACAACTGAAACAGCGAGATACAAAAATCCGCCAACGCCCTCTTCCCTAGTAGTTCACTAAACTATGAGCGAGTTAACGCTTTAAGAGAACGGCCGCCGATTTCAGGGCTGCAAACTGTCCTAGATCAATTCCTACTCAACCCTTTCCTACTATATTGCCGTCACGCGCGATGATTGATGGTAAACAAGATGATTTCATTATCTTTTCCGTCGCTAATCTTCACTTTTTGATAACAAGATGAACCCCACAAAAAGCCGTGCGATCTCAAAAACTAAACCCTAATTTCAGGAGTCAGCATGAAGCAGCAACCCAGCGATTTATCTCGCCGATCTTTGCTCAAAGCGCTCACCGTCGGCAGCGTAGCGGGTGCCGCCATTGCCGCAACCGGCATGAGCGTGGCACAGGTCAGCGAGAGCAGCAAGGTAACCACTAAAGAGTCAAAGGGTTACCACGAAACTGCGCATATCAGCAGCTATTACGATAGCTTGCGCAGCTAATCTAGGAGAAGTCAGCGATGAAGTTAACTCGCAAGTCCAATGTTGCCACAGTGGCAGACAAACCGGCGTTAGGCATCAGCCGTCGTCAATTTATAAAGCACGCAGGTATCGCCACAGGTGGTATTGCCGCAGCATCTCTGATGGGCACAGGCATGATGCGTCGTGTCGAAGCCAAAGAAGTGCCGCATGATGCGCCAATCGAAATCAAACGTACTATTTGTAGTGCCTGCGCCGTCGGTTGTGGCCTGTATGCCGAAGTACAAAATGGTGTGTGGACGGGCCAAGAACCCGCATTCGACCACCCATTCAACGCTGGTGGTCACTGCGCGAAAGGTGCTGCACTGCGTGAGCATGGTCATGGTGAAAAACGCCTGAAATATCCAATGAAATTGGTTGATGGCAAGTGGAAAAAAATCTCTTGGGAAGATGCTATTAACGAAGTGGGCGACCAAATGCTCAACATTCGTAAAGAATCTGGCCCAGACTCAGTGTACTTCATGGGTAGCGCTAAGTTTTCTAACGAAGGTTGTTACATGTACCGCAAGTTGGCGGCTATGTGGGGCACAAACAACGTCGACCATTCAGCTCGTATTTGTCACTCTACCACGGTAGCCGGTGTTGCTAACACTTGGGGCTACGGTGCGCAAACTAACTCTTTCAACGATATCCAGAATGCTCATGCCATCTTCCTGATCGGGGCAAACCCAGCAGAAGCGCATCCCGTTTCGATGCAACATATTCTGATCGCTAAAGAAAGAAACAACGCCAAAATCATCGTCGTTGACCCACGTTTCTCTCGCACTGCAGCGCATTCAGACTTGCATTGTGCAATTCGCCCAGGCACTGATATTCCTTTTATTTACGGTATGTTATGGCACATTTTTGAAAATGGTTGGGAAGATAAAACCTTTATCAAGCACCGCGTTTTCGAGATGGAAAGTATCCGTGCTGAAGTAAAGAAGTTCCCACCTAAAGAAGTCGAAAACATCACTGGTGTGAGCGAAGCCGAGGTTTATCAAGCGGCTAAATTAATGGCTGATAACCGTCCTGGCACTGTGATTTGGTGTATGGGTGGAACTCAACACCACGTTGGTAATGCCAACACTCGCGCTTATTGTATTCTGCAATTAGCACTGGGCAACATGGGCGTTTCAGGCGGCGGCACTAACATTTTCCGTGGCCACGATAACGTACAAGGCGCAACTGACTTAGGTTTGTTATTTGATAACTTACCCGGTTACTACGGTTTGACCTCAGCAGCATGGAGTCACTGGACCCATGTTTGGGATCTGGACATGGCATGGGTGAAAGGTCGTTTCGATCAAACAGCCTACCTTGGCAAAGATCCAATGACGACACCGGGTATACCTTGTTCTCGTTGGCACGATGGTGTGTTAGAAGATAAGAGCAAGTTAGCACAGAAAGATAATATCCGTATGGCGTTTTTCTGGGGACAATCTGTCAACACTGAAACCCGTCAACGTGAAGTGCGTGATGCCTTAGACAAGATGGATACAGTCGTCGTTGTCGACCCATTCCCAACGATGGCAGGTGTTATGCACCGTCGTAAGAATGGCGTATATCTGCTGCCTGCGGCAACTCAGTTTGAGACTCACGGTTCAGTATCTAACTCAGGCCGTTCTATCCAGTGGCGTGAGAAAGTCATCGAACCACTGTTCGAGTCTAAAACCGACATCGAAATCATGTACCGTTTAGCCCAAAAACTGGGTATTGCCGAGCAGTACACTAAACGCATCGCGATTGAAAATGGTTTACCTGTGATTGAAGAAATCACCCGTGAAATCAACCGCGGTATGTGGACTATCGGTATGACAGGTCAAAGCCCTGAGCGTATCAAGTTACACACCCAAAACTGGGGCACTTTCAGCAACAAGACGTTGGAAGCCGCAGGCGGCCCAGCTAAAGGCGAAACCTACGGTTTACCTTGGCCATGTTGGGGAACGCCAGAGGCTAAACACCCTGGCACTCAAATCCTCTATAACCAAGCCAAACACGTTAAAGACGGCGGTGGTAACTTCCGCGCCCGTTACGGTGTTGAATATAAAGGTCAAAGCATTTTAGCCGATGGCACTTATTCTAAAGGCGCTGAAATTCAAGACGGTTACCCTGAATTTACTGCCGATATGCTCAAACAATTGGGTTGGTGGGATGATCTGACGGCGGAAGAAAAAGCGGAAGCCGAAGGTAAAAACTGGAAAACAGATTTGTCAGGCGGCATAGTGCGCGTGGCGATCAAGCACGGTTGTATCCCCTTTGGTAATGCTAAAGCTCGTTGTATTGTTTGGACTTTCCCTGACCAAGTCCCTGTGCACCGTGAACCGTTATACACAACACGTCGTGACTTAGTGGCGAAATACCCAACCTATGACGACATGCAAGTACACCGTCTCCCTACGCTGTATAAGTCTATCCAAGACAAAGACATGAGCGGCAAGTACCCGCTGGTACTGACATCGGGTCGTCTGGTTGAATACGAAGGTGGTGGTGAAGAATCTCGCTCCAACCCTTGGCTGGCTGAACTTCAACAGGAAATGTTCGTTGAGATAAGCCCTGCCGACGCTGCCGATCGCGGCATTCGTAACGGTGAAGACGTCTGGTTAGAAGGCGCCGAAGGTGGCCGTATTAAGGTACAAGCCATGGTTACCCCAAGGGTAAAACCCGGTGTTACCTTTATGCCATATCACTTTGCGGGTGTGATGCACGGAGAAAGTTTAGCGCCTAATTATCCAGAGGGAACAGTGCCTTACGTTATTGGTGAATCTTGTAACACTGCGCTGACCTATGGTTATGACCCTGTGACACAAATGCAGGAAACCAAGGCATCACTCTGTCAGATTGTTAAAGCGTAAGTGCAGCTTAAGCTAGGAGAATTGCCATTATGGCTACAATGAAATTTTTGTGTGATACCAAGCGCTGCATCGAATGTAACGGTTGTGTCACTGCCTGTAAAAACGAAAACGACTCCGCTCTCGAGTGGGGTATCCAACGCCGCCGCGTAGTGACAATCAACGATGGTCAACGTGGTGAAGCCTCAATCTCTGTCGCCTGTATGCATTGCTCAGATGCACCTTGTATAGCGGTTTGCCCAGCAAACTGCTTCTACAGAACCGACGACGGCATAGTGCTACACGACAAAGATGCCTGTATTGGTTGCGGTTACTGCCTTTACGCCTGTCCATTTGGCGCACCTCAGTTCCCGAAAAAAGGTGCCTTTGGTAGCCGCGGTAAGATGGATAAATGTACCTTCTGTGCCGGTGGCCCAGAAGAAAACCACTCAGATGCAGAACGCCAAAAATACGGTTCAAACCGTATTGCCGAAGGTAAACTGCCTATGTGTGCAGAACTGTGCGCGACTAAAGCCCTGTTAGCGGGTGATGCCGAAGTGGTTTCAAGCATCTTCCGTGAGCGTGTGGCTTATCGTGGTGCTAAAAACGCGGCTTGGAATTAATTCAGGTCAACAGGATCTGTCCACAGACTTAGCTTAGCGCCTTCCTAGGTGGGCGCGGCTAAGTGAGAGAGGATATATGATGAACAAATGGTTCAAACACATAGGTTTAGCCATAGCACTGTTATTTAGTGCTGTGTGTATAGCCAATGGTGGTGATGAACTGGCGAATCAAGTTCAACAGTCTGATGCCCAAATTTGGGCACAACTGAAGGATGGTGCCACGGGATACACTACCTCCCAAAGTGAGTTTCATGCTCAGCCGATCAATACCTACGATTTACGGGTATTAGCGCTGCGTAGCGACTGGTTAGCGCCCGCCTTAATGGCTGCACTATTCGGTATGATCATTATCTTTGTCCTATTTATCAAGGTGAATGGCATCTCCAAGCTGCACCATGGTTTTTCAGGCAAGTTAGTGCATCGCTGGTCTAAGTTTGATGTTTCAATCCACTGGTTAGGCGCGATTCCATGCTTACTGTTGATTTTAACAGGCTTAACCTTGCTGGCGGGTCGCTTTTTCTTCCAACCTTGGTTGGGCGAAGGCATCTGGGAAGCAATCGTCTATGGCGCGAAGCAAATCCATGACGTGATGGCGATTCCCTTCATGATAGGTTGGGCATTGATGACCACCCTATGGGCGAAAAACCAGCTGCCAAAAATGTACGACGTTAAGTGGTTCATGGTAGTAGGCGGTTACATTAACTTTGGTCCGTTCAAAGGTAAGCACCCAGATGCAGGTTTTGCTAACGCGGGTGAGAAAATGTGGTTCTGGGCATTTGCCCTGTTTGGATTAGTCATTTCAGCCTCGGGCATGTTATTACTCTTCCCTAACCTGTTCGAGCCAAGCCGTACATTAAGCTTGATCGCCCTGGTACTGCATTCAGTGAGCGCTATCGTGATCTGTGCTTTCTCTATCGTACACATCTTCATGGCAACTGTGATGTCAGAAGGTGGTATGGAATGTATGGTGTCAGGCTACTGTGATGAAAACTGGGCCAGCCAACATCACAACCTATGGTTTGATGAAATCAAAGCCAACGGCACGCTTAAATATAAAGAATAAGACTGAAATCTAGTTGTAAGTATTCCAAAAATACTTAGCCACTAGCAAACGTAGAGCCCCCGTCAATCACTACTGGCGGGGGCTTTTATTTCAGCATGAGTCATCGGCTTTAACTATATGTCTGAATTACATTTTGAATCATTTGTAGCATTTGAGTACGAGATCACAAAGACCAATTTAAATGCTAAATCACTGTAAAAAAATTGCATGTATCATAGTTATTTAATAATAAAAACAATCATCTAGATAAAAGTTGAACTTAAACAACACAACATTTCGTAACTTAGCAACCAACCAGATGCAACACCAATAAAACAATTCAATTAAAAACAGTATCTTAGTAGACATTTCCATAAAATACTCTCTTGCTGGCTAGCTCACGCGCACGCTAAAATTACCTATAGCGTAATTAAATTACGCATTGCTGCTTTTTATCCTAGAAGGTCACCATGTTTAAAAATGCCAAAACCAGTACATTGACGGCATTGCCATCAGTGTTTACAAGTATCTTACTGATCATCATAGGTATTTCGTGCTATCGCAGTTTTAACGAACTCGGTGAGACCAGTAAAAGCCTAGTCGACAACACTCAGCTCGCAGAAACTTTCACTACAGTACGAGAATCCTTTTTTGAGCTGCGCTTAGCCACCTTAGTCCACAACGGTAAAGCTATCGCAGATCAACAACATAATGTCGCACAACTCGTCTCTCAACTGACCAAATTTAATACCGACTTCATGGGCGCTGATGCTCAAGCTATTCACACTCTTTTACCACAAACAGAACATTATGTTCGTCTCTACCAAGAAGAACTGGCACTCGCTAAACAAACTGGAGCAGTACCTGAGCTAACCGCTGAGCGTGCTGCGCTCGGGCCTAAGGCCAGTAATCAAATCAACCAATTAGTCACGCTGATCACTCAGAGAAATCATGAGTTAGGCAAACAAGCTGAAGATAAAGTCACCTCAACAGAAAGCATCCTACTGGGATTGATCTTGTTCGCGATTGTAGCGTCACTCTTCAGCGCCCTCATTATGAGTAAACAACTCGTCCACATAATCAATGAGATAAAACGGGTAATGGAACGTCTTGCCCATGGCGACCTAACTCATAAAACAAATATTAAAGGACAAAATGAGCTCTGCTCACTCGCAGAAGATCTCGACAGCGTGATAGGTAATCTACGTGAAATTATGTCTGAAATAGCCCAAGCCTCAGATCATATGTCCGACCAAATAGGGCAATTGAATGTGCAGTCGAATGCCAATAATCATGCACTGCAAATCCACGCCGTTGAAACCGACCAAGTCGTGACAGCCATGACTGAAATGAGCGCCACGGCCCATAATGTCGCGGGTGATGCTGCATCTGCAGCCCAGTTTACTCAACAAGCAAATGCGCAAGCGGATAAATCGAAGAAAGCCGTTGAACAAGCTGCCAACACTGTGATTGCCTTGGTCGCTAAAGTCGATGTCGCCGCTGATGCGATTAATGATATGAACGAAAATACTCGTCATATCGCCGCGATTTTGAATGTAATAGGTGAGATTGCCGATCAAACCAATCTGCTAGCGCTTAATGCAGCCATCGAAGCCGCCCGTGCAGGTGAACAAGGTCGAGGCTTTGCTGTTGTCGCCGATGAAGTTCGCTCACTGGCCGCACGCACTCAAGCAAGTACCGCAGAAATCAACCAAATGCTGGAACAACTTTATCTTGGTGCCAATGCCGCCGTAACCGCAATGGAGCAAACTAAACACAGTTGCCAACAAGCCGCCGATACCACCAATCTGGTAACGGAAAATCTCGATACCCTGACCACTTATGTGTTCGATATTAATGGGCTCAGTAATCAAATCGCCACCGCAGCAGAAGAGCAAAGTGCTGTGACCGAAGAGATAAACCGTAATCTGACCACCATTCGTGAAATGGTCGATGAACTGAATCAAAGCGGTAAAGCCACCCTCAATAGCGCAACCTCTTTGGCCACGACGAAGGAACAACTCGTCGGCGTGGTCTCGCATTTTAAGCTTTAGATTTAGGCTCCCTGAAAAAAGCTTTTAAATCTGCGGCCTAATAACAAAAATTATTGGGCTGTCAGATTTTTAGATGAAATATAAAGCGCGTCACACACCTGCAATATAAATCGCAGCCAAGAAAACTAACCTATTATTAATACTGTATTTTTATAAAAATTATTTACCAAAAAATGATTAAATTGATTCAGTGTCAACAGTGCTAAACCAATAATAAGGGCGTGAAGCCTATAGTTCAGGAATGAAGATACGTATTGCCCATCTCCCACTCCCACAATATTGAATACCACTAAAAAACTTCGGACTCAGCTAATCAACGATTAGCTGAGTCGGCTTTCATATAACGCCAACACACGGCAGTGCTACCGCTGCAATTCATCCGCCTGTCCATAACACAGTGGTAAACCGCAAGGCTTGCTTGTAGCATAACAAACCACTATGTTAGCCAACTTCAATCGCACTACCGCTTGCAAGTACCCGCTTAACGACAAGGATGTTATGAAGATATTCACTATTGCTACTCTCCTATTACTGTTGACCGTAAGCTTTACAGCAACCGCAGAAAAGTCCGCGCTGGAACAGCTATTTGAGCAACAACAATACGACGCTTTCTTGCAACAAGCACAGCAGCAAGCAGCAGAGAACAATGCTGAGGCGTTATTCTTACTGGGTAAAGCCTACCATCTCGGCCGTGGCGTCACGCAAGACAATGCCACCGCCAGCCAATACTATGAACAAGCCAGAGTCTTAGGTTCGGCCCGTGCCAGCCATAATCTAGGCAGCATGGCGCTGGATAATGATCGAAAAACACAGGCTATCCCCTTGTTAGAAGAAGCGCTGGCGCGGGGTCTTAAACTACCGACCTTATATAACCTAGGACGAGCACACAGTCCGGCAGATCCCAGCTCAAGGTTCTATCTAGCGAAAGCAATCACTGCGGCGCAGCAAGCGGGGAGTTACTTTGGACAAGCCTTTGAACTTCAACCCGATAACCTCTATCTGGATAATGCCTCACGCGAGTATCTGCGCGCTTACTTAATAGCGATGCAAAGTGTCGGCAGCGAAAGAGAAAGTCTCGACCTCCCGCAGTTACGCCAGCAAGCCATAAAGTGGCTGGAATTGGGTATGGCAGCAGATGACGGTACGACGTGGACAAACTACGGCGCCCTGCTGTTGAATGAAAATGACTACAGCGGTGCGAAAGCCGCATTTTTACAAGGTGCTAAACGTCAAGTTGCCATCGCTAATTATCATTTAGGCAGCATGGAAGAGCGCGGTTTGGGCGCAGAAGCCGATAAAGTGCAAGCACTGGCATACTACGAGAAAGCGGCGTTAGCCGGCATGGAACAAGCGAAGGCTCCCGCTTATGAACTGCTTAAGGCACAACTGGAATATGAGGACGATCTCACTAAATTGGAACAAGGCATTGCCCGCTTTAATGCACTAAAACAGCAAGCTCAGTATGCTCCCATCTCACTGGACTCAGTTATAAATCGGCTGGCGTGGGGCACGTTTCTGGCACAGCAGCGGCAACAGACTCTTTCGCTACCCACAGCGGCCAAAACCCAATTAAGCTTGCAGGCCTGTGGTTTAGGCTACAACCAATTGCATGGCAGCACATACAATATTGGAGAAAACTCGCACTGGCGTATGGCGGCGTATCTGACCTTAGCCGACAAAATCGCTTTACCACTTGAAGGCAGAGTCGACGAGCATGGTTGTGCCAGCTTAACGATTACCATGACAGATCAGCTGTATCACTTGTTACAACAAGGTGCCGTATTCGGATTGCGCTTTCCCAACTACACACTGCCACTGGCATTAAGCCGGCAAGAAAATATCTTGCAGCTGACACTTATGCCCGTCGAGACCCCATTACCGGTTAATTAGTCACAGCAATTTAAGCCTGTGGCCGCGCTTGCTCAGGTTACAGGCATAGTCTATTTTCGACAGCAACATCTTATTAATCTTGCGATTCCCTCGCCCAATATCCGGCCAACATGGCGCCAGACAAATTATGCCATATCGAAAATATCGCGCTGGGAATGGCAGAAATAGGACTAAAGAATTTAATACATAAAGCAGTGGCGAGACCGGAGTTTTGTAGGCCAACTTCGATGGAGATAGTTTTACAAACTGTGTGGTTAAAGCCTAATAAACGGCAACAGAAATAGCCTAAGGCGAGACCAAGGCCATTATGTAAGAACACGGCCAGCAGAATAATGGGGCCAACTTTATCAAACTGATTGGCATTTAACGCCACGATAATCGTAATCGCCATCACAATTGCCAAGATAGAAATCAGTGGCAATGCAGGAGCGACTTTAGCCACCAGCGATTTAAAAAAATGATTGATAATCACGCCAACGCTGACAGGGATCAGCACAATTTTCACTAAACTCAGCAGCATATCGGCGAAGGGTATATCGATCATCTCCCCAATCAACAGCTTAATAATCAGTGGTGTTAACACCACGCCCGCTAAGGTTGATAGTGCCGTCATGGTTATCGATAAAGCCACATCGCCTTTCGCTAAATAACAGACCACATTAGAGGCGGTGCCGCCTGCAACACTGCCCACCAACACCATGCCTATGGTGAGTTCCCTATCTAATCCTAATAATAAGCTGATCAATAATGCGCTGAGCGGCATGACAGAAAATTGCAGCACGAGTCCTGCGAGTACAGCACGTTTCTGTTTGAATGCATTAGCAAAATCCTGAAGATCTAAGGTGAGCCCCATAGATAGCATGATGATCACCAACAGCGGCACTATGGCGGATTTAAGCTCAGTAAACCAACTCGGTATCAGATAAGCTGTCATTGCGCCTATCAGTGCCAACAGCGGGAAGAAGCGGTTTACGTTTGCCAACATAGTGGGCCCTTTACATCAAGAGGTTATTTTTATCGTTCGGATGATGACAGCCGTCCCTTGGATAGACAAGCGCTAATCCGCCAGCAACAAAATGCCTAGAATGGTGATTTTCAATCTCAGTATTTCGACTGACGCGGTAAGCTAACCCCGCAAATCTACAATAAATTCCGCTAAAAAATGTATGATAAAAATGCATTCTCAATCGCTAAAACATGATCTGCTTAACAAAAAGCCCGTGATTTCCTTGTTAGGAAACCGTAACTTATAACCAGTTCACGTTTTAACAATTACATACGAGGTAGTCTTATTGCGCTAGGTGGTCGTGAATTACCTAAAGCAATTTCGGTGTTTACGGTTAGCACTCTCAGATAGGAATCGTTATGTCATCAGTTATTCAAACGCTCAACGGCGCTATCGCAACGCCTTATCAAGCGAATATTACCGTCCCTAACTGGATGCTCGGCTCGATGGAACGGGTCATGCAGTACTATGTCGATAAGAATCTTCGCCTCGATACGCTTTCCGCAGAAATGATGCCAGCACCGGTTGAAGGCAAAAAATATATGCTATACGCACATATTCCCTTCTGCCATACCCTGTGCTCTTACTGTACCTTCCACCGTTTTATGTTTAAGGAAGACAAGGCGCGTGCCTACTTCATCTCATTACGTAAAGAGATGGAAATGGTCAAGGCCCTCGGCTATGACTTTGAATCTATGTACATTGGTGGTGGTACCACCACGGTATTAGAAGACGAATTAGCCCGTACCATAGAACACGCTAAAACCCTATTTCCTAGCATTAAAGAAGTCTCCTGCGAGTCCGATCCACAGCATTTAGACAGCCCAGGCTTTAAACAGCTCAAAGGCTTAGTGGATCGCATGTCTATCGGCGTGCAAAGCTTTAATGATGATATTTTAAAAATGACCGACCGACTCGATAAATTCGGCACGGGTCAGCAAACCTTCGACAAGATCATGGGTGCCAAAGAGTTGTTCCCTATTATCAACGTCGACCTGATTTTTGGCTTCCGCGGCCAAACCGATGAAGTGATCCAACACGATCTCGACATGGCATCGCGCTTAGACCCAAGACAAATTACTACCTATCCGCTGATGATCACTCATCAAACCCGTAAGAGCGTTAAAGGCAAATTAGCGGCGCCGCAAGCGGATATGGCAAACCAATATCGCCAAATATTAAACAGTCTTAATGGTCAATATAATCAATTGTCTGCATGGGCATTTGGTAAAACCGATGACGAAGGATTTGATGAATACGTTATTGATTACGACGAATATTTAGGGGTAGGTTCGGGCTCATTTAGCTTCTTAAATGACACGCTTTATGTGAACACTTTCTCGCTACGTAAGTACCAAGAACGCATCGCAGCGGGTCAAATGGGTGTCGAGCAACAAAAGAACTACAGCAAAAAAGACGTGATGCAATATCGCTTTTTGCTGGGCATGTTCTCCGGCCGTTTATCGCGTAAATATTTCCGCGAAACCTTTGGCGTCAATTTAGATACCGCCTTATTTAAAGAAATGACGTCAATGAAACTGATTGGCGCCATCAAAAACGACCCAACAGATCCCGACAGTCTGATCGTCACCGATAACGGCAAGATGATGGGTCTATTGATGATGAAAGAGTTTTACTCAGGCATGGATAACGTGCGCGCCCAGTTGCGTAAACCGCTCAAACCCTGTGATATGTAACACTTATTGATGATTGTTGATTCATAAAGACTAAACAGGCCCTTCGAGGGCCTTTTTGTTAACTCGGTTTAAAGGTAATCTTGCCCAGTACTATTAATTGAGCACAATCCCAACAATAAAGGAGTATTCGTTATGGGTTTTAATGAACAAGAAAAACAAGCCTTATTAGCACTCAAAGGCGTTGGCCCGACGGTAATTAAACGCTTCGAAGAAATTGGCATCAGCTCGCTGCAACAACTCGCCCAACACGAAGTGGATGATATTGCTAACTTAGTCGCCAGCATGCTGCGCACCACTTGCTGGAAAAATAGCCCACAAGCGCGAAATGCGATAAGTGCGGCCATCGACCTCGCCCGCGCGCAATAATCGTTCCCCATTGATACTTAAAGCATCCAACTAGAGTTAAGAAGTTCATGTCAGCACACTTAGCCATACCCCTTTTTGCTATAGTTTTACTCGTCTACGGAGAAACTGCCTCTGCCAACGACAGCAGTTTTGGCGATGCTAATGGCTCTATTACCTTGAAATATCAGCCTAATATCAGTATGGATAAAGAGTCCCTCTTCATCAGCGAGACCGAAGTCAGGGTTGATTATGTGTTTACCAACACCAGTTCACAGGATCTTATCGTCCCCATCGCCTTCCCCATGCCACCAATGTTTTTTGGCTCCGCCGATCACAGCAGTATTGATAACTTCACCCTTAAAGTGAATGGCAAAACCCAGCCAACTCAGCACAGGCTGGTTGCCCAACTTGCCGATAAAACCGATATTTCAACCGAGCTGAAACAGCTTGGCTGGGGTGTAGATGAAGTCGCTTACTTTGCCGAATATGCCGAAGTCCCCGAGGGCAAACCCGCGCTCCCCAAGCAATGGTTGGATGAGGACCAACAAATCGCCTTTACCCTAAGTGATTACTTTGTGTGGGAACAAACCTTTCCCGCGGGCCAATCTGTCGCTATCAGCCATAGCTACACGCCAAGCCTCTCAACGGGCATCCCCGATACTGCCAGTAGTATTATTGATACTTACACTGAACTGGCCTGTTTAGATGAAAGCGCCAAGCAAGGGATTAAGAAACGCAATCTCATCGTCAAACAAGACGGTGAAGATCAGGAGATTGGCGTCGAATGGAGCCATCTTAGCTATATTTTGGTCACAGCTAATAACTGGCAAGGGTCGATTAAGGACTTCAAACTCACCCTAAAAAAATCCCAGCCCACAGATCTCATTAGCTTGTGTTTTGATGGCGAGCTTAAAAAAACCGATCCACTCACCTTTGAATTCCAACAAAAACAGTTCACGCCAAAGCAAGATCTCAGCGTCCTGTTTATTCGTAAACCGAATTTTGAATAATCAAAAAAGAAGCCAGCTAAGTGCTGGCTTCTTTATAACTCGCTATTTTTAATTTAAAAACTATAAGTCATACCTAACCAGTAACGGCGGCCATCTTCGATATAACCGTATTCCTCTTGGGTAATTTCCTTATCGAAGGCGTTATAAATGCCCGCACTAAATTTCAAGCTATCGTTCAACTGATAGTTAGCCCCCAAATCCAGCAGAGTATAAGAAGGTGCGATTAAACTGCTCGATGAAGGTCCAGTCGTCGGTTGGCTCTCTTCGCCACGGTAGTTCACCCTCAACCAAGTGCTTAAATTATCAATAGGCTCGTAGTTGAAAGACGCTTGGATCAAATGCTTAGGCAATTGATTTAATGGGCTACCTTTATAAACACCTGTCTTTTGCTCCGAATCCGTATAGGTATAGTTACCCGTCAAACTCAAGTTTGAGCGAATGCGATAGTCGATACTCAGTTCAATCCCTTGGGTCACAGCTTCGTCGACGTTCACATAAGTCGTCGGATTAGAACCAAATTGATTTGGACCATCGGTACATTGAGTCGCAGGACAGGCAACGCGGGTGATCTTGTCATTAAACTCGTTATAGAACACACCCGCGCTAGCGGTAATGCTCTCGGTCAGATCAGAATACAAACCTAACTCGTAGTTAACTGAAGTTTCAGGTTGTAAATCTGGATTACCGTACATGTTGCCACCGCGGCTAACTTGTCCCCAGTCGGGCACTGTCTGGCGTAAACTCGGTGCCCTAAAGCCTGTTGATACACCGCCCTTTAAGGTGGTGCTGTCGGTTAATCCCCACACGCCATAAACGCGCGGACTGACATGATTACCAAAGTTCTCATCATCATCCAAACGCAGCCCCATGGTCAGAGCAAAGTTATCGACAATGCGCCATTCATCCTCAGAAAACACCGACCATTGTTTGCGACTAATATCAGTTAAGTCACTCACTTGGTTACCTGTTTCGTCGGTGAGATCTTGATGGTTGAATGCTGCGCCAAAGGTCGCTGTATGACTTTGGCCTAACGTAGTGATAAGGCTAGATTGCGCATCCGTGTTAGTGATTTTCATCTTACGGGTTTTATTATCAAACACTTCATGCTTGATATAGCTATCCGAAGTACCAAAGTCCCAACGACCTGTATGTGAAAGGGAGAAGGTGCTGTTTTCATATTCTGTCGTTGAAGATTCAGGGCAACCGCGACGACCACAGGCTTCGCCCGGTGCTAACGGTGTGACGGTTTTACCTAAACTGCTGTCGAGTTCTTGGTTAGAAGTACCAACTTCAAACATGATATCGTGATTTTCATTGGGTGTGAGCGCAAATCTCGCGGTCAAGTTAGTCGCATCGCGACCTCGGTAACCACCATAGATTTGATCTTCTTCACGCTGGGTATATTGACCATAAAGTTGCATCCCTAGCAGATCTTTGATCAAACCACCGTTGACGAAAAAGTTGCCTTGATACACATTTCCCGAGTCAGACTTTTCCTGCAATGTCGTGTCGAGTCGCACTTCACCCTGCCACTCGTTCGGCACTTTACGGGTGATAATGTTGATCACCCCGCCAATGGCATCCGAACCATAAAGTGATGACATAGGCCCGCGAACGATCTCAATTCTATCGATAGCAGCCAATGGTGGTGTCCAAGCGCCTTCAACGCCAGGGCCGTCACTGTTGGTCCGTGTCTCGCGCGAGGATTGGCGTTTACCATCCACTAAAATTAACGTGTATTGGCTACCCATGCCCCGCAGACTGATATCCTGACGGTCTGCACCGCCCGTAATCACCACGCCGGGCACTTCTAACATGGCATCGGTTAAGTCGCGGTAGAAGCGGTTATCCAGATCCTCACGGGTGATCACGCTGATAGAAGCTGGCGCATCGCGAATTTGCTGTTCAAATCCCGATGCAGTCACCACGATTCTTTCCATCATCTTTTCTTTATCTGACGCGGTATCCGCAATGGCATTTGTTACTGGTACTGTGGGCAACAAACATAAAGCGGTGATCACTTGAGCGAGGTACTTCTTACGACTTAACAACATAACCGACAAGTCTCCATTAGAGCAAAGATTGTAAATGAGAACAATTTTCAATACGGCAATGTATCTCTATGTTACAATCAGCTCAAGTTAGACTTTAGGTATTCACTTGTAAGAGTTACTTAAAAATGAATAAAAACATGATCAAAGGGATGATCGTTTTTGCGACAATCGCAGAAAAGGGCTCAATGAGTGCCGCAGCGCATCAATTAAATCTCAGCTCGTCGGCGGTAAGTCAGCAAGTGACCAAGCTTGAAATGGACATGGGGATCAGCCTATTCCACCGCAATACCCGCAACCTCACACTCACCGAAGCGGGCAGTTTGTTCTATGAGAATTGCCGTAAGGTCATAGCGATAGTCGAAAGCACAGAGCAGAAACTTAATAACTTGAAAGGTATTCCATCAGGGGAATTAAAGATTGCCGCACCTATAGGATTTGGCGGCGGCCTGTTAAGCGAACCTTTTAATTACCTGTTGGCAGCACATCCACAGATAAGTTTGAATTTACTGCTGCAAGATGGCCCGATAGATATAGTCAACGACGGTATCGATCTGGCGATTTGCATCGGCCCCTTATCGGATTCCAACCTAATTGCCCGCCATTTAGCCGATTGGCGTATGTTACTGTGCGCATCACCCAATTATCTGCCAATGCATAAAAACCTTAGCCACCCAACGGAGTTAGCTGAATTAAATCGGATCTATCACACTTATGCTAAAGGCGATATCTTAACCCACGCCTTCAGCCAAGAGTGTTTTGAACTGACAAGTCAGCGAATTAGCGTCAACAATATGCAAGCGTTAATTCAACTCACACTCGATGGTCTAGGATTTGCCGCCCTGCCCGAACCTGAAGTGCACAAATACCTCGAAAGCGGCCAACTTGTCACCCTATTACCCGAATGGTCACTCAATACCTACAGTGTTTATAGCGTAACGTCGGCGCGAGATAAGCAGCCCGCAAAAGTGAAAGAAGCGCTCAATGCACTTAGTCAATACTTTAGTCAGGCAGATTTTACAGATAATTATCATAATAGTGCCCCTGCACTCAGCAATATGCTATTCGATATGAATTTAAATTGATAAAAACTAATTTAAAATTCTTTATTAAGCATGTTAGCTAGAGCTTGTAAATTAATAGGTGTCACTTTTATAATACCTTTCCCTGGAGCATCTATTTCAGCAATCATCAAGAATGATAATGAAATCATTGCAGGTAAGATAAATAACAAACCTAACTTCCCTTTAACTTTCCTTGCATTATAACCAATCAATATATTGCAATTAATTGCAATAACCACCAATAAAATCCAAGCTGCTAATGGAATTTGATGACGCCATCCAGCAAAGGTTTTCTGTTGAGCGAGTACAATTTCGTTAATACTGGCAATCACTAATGAGGTCACAGGGGTTTGTTTCTGGGTAGTTTCATGCACCGCTGTTTCCCATAACACTTTCTGCAAATCCAACACCTTCATTCTAATTAAATCAATATTTTCAGGCGATTGCGCATCATAAATATTAATTCGTTGCTGTAAATATTCTCGTAGTGTGGCCTTCATTAAATCACGGCTCGATTCAGTCAATAAATCTGCTCGCATAAAACCAGTACGAATAACAAAAGCCTCATACTCTTCCGCGGCCTGCCGACTATTGAAGCCACTTATTGACATCGATAACGTAAAACCAATAATTAAACCAAGAAGAGATAAAGTAGCGCCTAGTATTACTCTAAAATCTTCATCGCCCTCATTATTACTAACGCCCTTCCTACCGATAATTTTTTTCCCAATCCAAGCGGATAGAAATAGCACTATAAATGAACCTAAAAATAATCCAATTGAATATAAAGTTAAACCAAAAAATTGAATATCAAGCAAAGTTTCAACCTATTTAATCATAATAAAACTTAAACCTATGTAATTAAAAAAGAGAACCATCTCTTCTAAATAAATTATAGGCCTTCGAAAATTACCTTCGAGAAGTTTAGCCCCGAGGTCCCTAGCTATAAATTTGACCAACTCGCAAAGGTGGTGCTCTGGCATTATATTTACTTATCTATTATTTACAGTAGTCAAAATCCAATTAAGATATTTCCTACAAAAAAACAAGATGCCACTGGGACGATGAACTTAAATCAACCATTAAAAACAGGGAGGGAAACGATACAAGATATTAATTTATAATGATAAATTATTATCTCGCACTTGACTAATAATCAACTCTCGCAACCATTTATGGCTCAAGTCGTGTTCGAAGTGTTTGTGCCACATCAATAAATACGCACCGGGAATCAGCTTGATGGGTGATGGTAAAGACTGAAGCTCAAAAGACTTCATCACGGCCAAGGCATAGCGTGAAGGTGCACAGAGGATCAAATCGCTCTGTTCACACAGGGTGAGAGCACTCTGAAAGTCGGTCATATTCACGGCAATATCCCGTTTACGGCCCTCGAGTTGCAACACATCATCCAGTAACCAATGCTCTAAACCGCCAAAGGCCACTTGCAGATGGCGATAACTCAAGAAGGTATCTAAATTCCATTCTTGTGTTAACGCCGGATGATCACGGCGCATCAAACACACAGGAGAATCCTGCACTAACTCAACATGGCATAAGTCATCGGGAATATTATTCACATGCATGGGCGAGCGCTCATCCCACTCGCGGCAACCTATGGCTAAGTCGATGTCGCAGCGCAGTAATCTGTCCATGGTATCGAGTCGCCACGTTTGGCAATTGAGACTCACACCGGGCGCTTGAGTGAGCAACATAGGCATAAAATGGGGAAACGTCAGTGAATAGGTGGTTTCAACCAAATGCATTCTAAACTGTCGTTGGCTCAAGGCGGGTTCGAAGGTGTCCGGCCGAGTAAATTGCGCCAATTGCTGTAAGCATTGGCGCAACTCAGGCGCGAGTGATAAAGCCTTGGGCGTCGGCTTTAGGCCGTAGGCGGTTCGCTCAAATAAAGGATCATCAAACACTTCCCTCAGACGTGTCAGCTGTTTACTCACCGCCGACTGGCTCAAATGCAACCGCGCAGCTGCAGCGGTCACGCTTTGTTCCTCAAGTAGAATTTCGAGTACGGGCAGTAAATTCAGATCCAAACGTTTTAGCATCTATGCCTCATTCACCCCAAAATAATGACTAGGGTTGCACTTTTTTAAATGGATTTAACCTTAAATTCTGCGGCAACTTCATCAATAACAGTGACAATAAAATCACCGCTATTCCCATCCATTGGCGCATATCTAAAGTTTCCCCCACAATCATGACCCCTAATGATACGGCAACCACAGGGTTGACTAAAGCGACCATACCCATGATTTCTGGCCCTAAGTTTCGCATCGACCACAACCAAGCCCAATAGGCAACGGCGGTGTTGGCAATCACTAACCATATCAGTGAAGGTACAAGCGTCATACTCGGTAGCTGCGGTGGCCCTGCCATAAACCAAGCCAGTGGGATCAGCATCAAACCGCCCAATAATAGCTGCCACGCGGTCAGCACTAAAAAGTCACCCACATCCCACTTTTGCATCCAGCGAGAAGAAAAGGCAATTAACGTCGTGGCACTCAGCATGCAAAGTACGCCGATAGGATCGAGATCCGCCGAAGGGTTAAGCAGTAAAATGACCCCACCTAATCCCATCAAACCTAATAATAACCACTTCATTCCTGGGCGTTTTTTATCAATGAGCCAAGCCAGTATTAAGAAGATGAGCGGCAGAGTGGCCCCTAAGGTTCCCGCCACCGCGCCCGGCAAACGATACGCGCCGATAAATAGCAAAGTGAAGAAGGCACCGATATTACAAAAAGCCAGCAAACCAAGCTTTGACCACACCAGCGTTGGCAAACGAGGACGCAGCATCAGCATTAATATCCCCGCAGGCAAGGCACGCCACACGGCTACCCAGTAGGGCGACATGTCATGTAAGTAGAGACTCACTAACGCATAGGTTGTCCCCCAAAATACAGGAGCGAGTAACGCAATAATAAAGGGCATAATGACTTCTTAAAAAGTATCTTGATGTTGAGATATATTACTTTGAGATAATAAAACAGGCAAGCCTTGAGCTAACAATTCCACCGATTACAACCTCTATTGCATGAACTTAGCCAAATCCACCCACAACAGACACTGCGCTTGGGCGCCGTTTGCCGTATAATCGGCCGTCATTTTCTACAGGCGGCCAGTATGTTCCATATCGCACTCTATGAGCCAGAAATCGCACCTAACACAGGTAATATCATTCGCCTTTGCGCAAACAATGGCTGCCAGCTGCATTTGATTGAGCCATTAGGTTTTGATCTAGAAGAGAAAAAGCTACGCCGCGCGGGTTTGGACTATGCCGACTTAACCAATGTGACTCGCCATAAAGACTTCGATGCTTTCCTCGAAGCCATGGCAGGCAAACGCATTATGGCCTGCACCACTAAGGGGAGTCGCCCGCATACAGAGCTGAGTTTTGCCAAAGACGATGTGCTGCTATTCGGCCCAGAAACCCGAGGTTTACCGATGGCGATTATCGAATCTATCCCCACTGAGCAGAGACTACGCATCCCCATGGCGGCCACCAGCCGTAGCTTGAATCTGTCTAATGCGGTGGCAATTATCAGCTATGAAGCATGGCGCCAACTGGATTTTGCTGGCGCACTTTAAGCGCTATTGAAGGTAAATCGGATTAGCGACTAAGGAGATGGCGCGACTGGCGTCATCTCTATCCCGCGAAAAAGCTGATAGCGATCAACATCATCGTCTAAATATTGAATATTCTGCGTCCATTGCCATGCGTTAGCTTTAGCACCCGCCCCCTTTGCCTCAAACAGTAATTGAATTAACGCAGACCGGGCAGTCACCACGCCCTCCCCCAGCAAAGAATAATCGCCATTTTGACGATATAAGCTAAAGACTTGCTGCTTCTCTTGGGACACGCCATCGTAATAGGTCAACAACACTTGCTCGCCCTGCTCCCTAAACCACCAGGTTTCACTATAGGGCGCACGCGTGCCAACACTCACAGACAATAACAGCTGCCGCTTATCATGGGAGCAAAATCCGGTGACAGTCACTTTTCGTGGCACTTCCCCCACCTTGGCTGCATCGCCCACCCATTGACCGGTAAACTGAGGGCAAAACTCACTAAAACTCACCTTAGCCGCGTGCGCAGCCAGAGGAATAGTAGCACTCAGTGCAATTGTCACTCCCCATAATAGTCTTAATCGGTTGATTTTATTCTGCATCTACCTAGTCCTCAGCCGAAATATCACCCTAGATTAGCCTGTAATTCTGCCATCAACAAATCACAATTAGCCGACAACTATTCACAGATGCTTACACAAAGCGTCCCGCTATGGGTTATCACTCAGTTTGCTTTCATGCTCGGTTTCTATACTCTCGAATCTGCACTACAAATAAAATCATTATAACTATATGTATGATAAGGAGACTCACAGTGAAGAAGACAGGAATCTTATTGCTCTGTCTGTTGATGCCATTCGGCTCAGCATTTGCGGAGCAGGGTAAACCGCTCTCGGTGGAATTGCTCTGGCAACTTAAGCGTATTGGTAGCCCAGTCGTATCGCCCTCTGGTGAGCATATTATTGCGCCAGTCACAGAATATGATCTGAAGGAAGATAAAGGTTCGACCCAGTTATGGCGTTTTGATGGCGAAGGTAAGAATAATCGCGCTATTACAGTCAAAGGGTTAAAGGTGAGCGAGCCCGTGTTTTCGCCCGACGGTAAAACCTTGGCCTTTGTGAGTGAGCGAAATGAAGACGACGCAGGCCAAATCTACCTATTGCCTATGGACGGTCCGGGTGAAGCGCAACGCTTAACCGACATACCTACTGGCGTAAATGGTATTAAATGGGTTGGCAAGCATTTGTATTTCATCAGCAATGTATTCCCAAATCAAACATGGGACGAAATGAAGACCCAACTAAAAGCCGACGAAGACAATAAGGTCTCCGCTCGCCAGTGGAACGCTTTGCCCTACGCTCAGTTTGATCACTGGTTAGATGAGCGTCGCCAAGCCCATGTATTTAGGATCCCCGCTTCGGGCGGCGAAGTCGAATCCGTGACGCAAGCGCTCGGCCATGAGTTACCACGCTCGAGCCAAAGCAGTTCAAGTTACGATATTTCGCCTAATGAAGGCTTAATTGCCTTCAGTACTTATGGCTCAGACAACCGTATCGACCCTAAACTGGATATTTTCCTTGCGACGATTGGCAGTGGTAAAGCAGAGAATATCACCCCAGAAAATCAAGCCGCTGATGCTGATCCCAGCTTTAGCCCCAATGGCAAAACGCTGGCTTTTACCCGTCAGAAAATCCCTGGTTTCTATGCCGATACTTCAAGGCTGATGTTACTGGATATCGATAGCCGTAAACTTAATACGCTAACACCTGAGTGGGATCGTTCGGTCAGCCAATTTAATTGGACCCCCGACAGTAAAGGCTTTTATGCCACCATCGAAGATGCCGCCACTAACCGCATTTATCATATCGATGCCAAAAACGGTAAAGTCAAAGCCATTACAGAGGCAACTGACTTTAGCCAACCCGCCATAGGTAAAGACGGTGAACTGATTGCCACCAACGAGAGCTTTTTGCACCCAGCGCGCTTGGTCAGCATTAATCCCCGCAATGGTAAGACGGTACGCCTAGAGAATTTTAATGACGATATTCTCAAAGATGTTGATTTGGGCACTTACGAATCAGTGACCTACAAGGGATATCAAGATCAAGATATTCAAATGTGGGTTCACTATCCCCCCGGATTCGATCGCAGTAAAAAATATCCACTCTTTATGCTAGTTCACGGCGGGCCACACAACGCCATTACTGACGGTTTCCATTACCGTTGGAACGCACAAACCTTCGCTTCTTGGGGATATGTCACTGCATGGCCGAACTTCCATGGCTCTAGTGGCTTCGGACAAGCGTTTGCCGATGCAATTAACCCAGATTGGAAGAATAAATCCCTCGAAGATGTGCTCAAGGCGGCCGACTGGTTTAAACAGCAAAGCTGGATTGACAGCGACCGCATGGTGGCGGGTGGCGCAAGTTACGGCGGTTATCTGACCTCAATTATTTTAGGTCAACCACATCCCTTTAAAGCCTTGTTGATCCACGCTGCGGTTTACGACATGTATTCACAAATGGCGTCGGATTTTGCCGTCCACAGCACCCGATTTGGCAACTACTGGGATAATCCTGAGCTGTATAAAGCCATTTCTCCGCATTACTTTGCAGCTAACTTTAACACTCCGACCTTAGTCAGCCACGGTCAGCTCGACTACCGGGTACCTGTGGGACAAGGATTTGAACTGTTCCGCACCCTGCAAACTCGCAATGTGGAATCACGGATGATTTATTTCCCCGATGAAAACCATTGGGTTATGAAACCCAATAACTCTATCTATTGGTATAACCAAGTGAAGGATTGGATGACCCATTATGCTAAGCCGGGTGGACAATAAACGCTAAACCTAGAACAGAAAAGCAAAAGGTCTGCACTATGCAGACCTTTTCTTTATTGAATCAAGCCTCGCAATGATAGCTTATTGGCCAAATCCCGTGGCTTTAATATCGACAGTTTGCACTTTGCCGTACTTAGCAGCAATCGGTGCAATCTTAGCCGCATTGCCAATCAGCACAAATTGCAGATCTTTTTGCGGGAAGTAAGTTTTCACTAACCTTTGGGTTTCTTCTAAGGTCAAACCATCCACCTTAGCTTGGAACTCATTGATAAACTTATCATCGAAGCCGTATAGATACATGCCAGACAACAATCCCGCCAGCTGACCTGAGGTTTCAAACTGAGGCGGGAACTGACCCTTAACGTAGGCTTTAGCCGAATCTAAGGTCGCTTGATCTACACCTTTTTCCCATAAACGTGCATAGGTTTTTAAGGCTAAATCCATCGCTTCTTGAGTGGTTTCCGTCTTAGTGAAAGTGCTGATTGTGAATACGCCCGAATCGGTATAAGGGCTAAAACCTGAGCGTGCGCCATAGGTTAAGCCTGCGTTCACCCGCAGCTCGTCGTTAAGCCAAGAGGTAAAACGACCACCTAAAATAGTGTTCACTACCGTTAAACCTACATAGTCTGGATTGTCACGACTAATACCTAAGCCCCCGATCACAAAAGTAGTTTCGATTGCATCGGGTTTATCCACCAGCAAGACTTTGGCCTCAGTCAACTGAGGCAAACCTTGGTTTAAATCAGGTTGTACCAGTTTTTCGCTGCCTTGCCACTGACCAAAGGCTTGCGTCAGCTTGGCTTTCATCGTCGCCACATCAAAGTCACCCACGACAGTTATCGCGGTATTGGAAGGTTGATAGTAACTCTTATGGAATGCGCGCAGTTGCGGCACGGTTACTTGTTCAAGCGAATCGCTGTTACCCGAAGCCGCATTACCATAAGGATGTGCACCAAATACGAGCTTATCAAAATAGCGACCAATCACCGCCCGCGGGCTTTCTTTATCCTGCTGCAGCCCAGCAATCGCGCGCTGTTTGAGCTTATCAAACTCGGCGGCATCAAAGTCAGGCGTTAACATCGCCGCGCTAAATAAGCCCAGCATCAAGTCAATGTCCTTCGCCATAAAGTCAGCACTCAGATAACTGCCTTCCTTATCCGCTTCGGCCACTAAACTTGCACCGAGAAAATCCACTTGCTGCTCGATATCCGCCTTAGATTTCCCCGCCGCACCTAACAACAAACCTTCTGCTGTCATTTGTGCCACGCCTGCGGTGGTGTCATTCACTGCACCGGCGCGTACCACGGCATTTAAGGTAATTAACGGCACTTCGCGCTGCGGCATTAAGTACACAGTTACGCCGTTATCTAACACAAACTTATCGTAACTTGGCATCGCAAAGCTGCCAGTATCGACCCGCTTTGGTGCCGATGTCGTAGCACAACCCGCTAAGACTAAGCTTGTGCCTAAAGCCAATGCTGCCATTAACTTAGACGGTTTCCCAAGTGATGCCATCTTAAGTGATTTCACTGCTGTCGATTTCATAGGGAAGACTCCTCAGTTGCCGCCAGCACAGCCACAGTGCGATTCGATTTACGTAAGTAGGTTTGGGCAACTCGTTGAATATCCGCAGGCGTCACCTTGTTATAGGCTTCAGGTGCATTAAATAACTTGTCGTAACTGCCAAAATACATCTCATAGGTGCCTATGGTATTAGCCTTACCATTAATGGTTTCCATCGAGCGATAAAAATCCATCAACTTAATATTTTTAACTTTTTCTAGCTCTTGCTGGGTAACACCCGTTGTCGCAATCGCATCGATTTGTTCAATCAACGCATGCTCCAGCGTCGAGGCTTTCACCTCAGGTGTAGCAACACCCATCACATAGAAGAGGTTAGGATCGACCGACATCGGCATGTAGGTTTGCGCTTCTAAGGCCACTTGTTTATCAACCAATGATTGATATAAACGCGAGCTATTACCTTGACTTAGAATCGAGCTTAATAAGTCCAGCGCATAAAAATCCGCATGGGTTGCCGCCGGAATATGGTACGCCAACATTACGTTAGGTGTGCTGACCGATGCCTTCTGCACAAAGGTGCGACGCTCACCCTTTTGCTCAGGTTCGACAGTGCGAATCGCTTTAGGCGGAGTCTGTGCCGGAATAGGCGCAAAGTACTTGTCTGCCAAGGCTTTTACTTGGGCAAGCTTTACATCGCCGGCAATCACGACCACGGCATTGTTCGGCGCGTAATAGGTTTTATGGTACTGGACTAAATCTTCCAGCGACCAAGCGGCGATATCCGACTCGTGACCGATCACCGACCAAGAATAAGGGTGGGCTAAAAACGCCACGCCTTTGATTTCGCCTTCGAGGGCATTCCAGTTAGAGTTTTCTAAGCCAGTGGAACGCTCCGACTGCACTACGCCACGTTCGCTATCGACCATGGCTTGGTTGATATCTAAGTTAGCGATGCGGTCAGCCTCGAGATCGAACATAGTTTCGAGCGCATTGGCGGGGAACCAATCGGTATAAACCGTCATGTCTTCAGTGGTATACGCATTGTTCGCGCCACCGGCGGCTTCCATAGTGCGGTCGAACATTTTCGGGCCGTACTTTTTCGAACCGTTGAACATCATGTGTTCGAAAAAGTGCGAAATACCAGTAATGCCGGGCACTTCGTTACGTGAACCGACCTTCCAAAATAAATACATGTTGGCATTGGGAATAGAGGCATCTTCTAGCACCATGATTTTCATGCCGTTATCTAGCGTGAAACTCTTAATGTCTTCTGCCGTGGTGGCCTGTGCTTGGCTTAGGGGGTTCAAAAGTCCCATGGCCAACACCAGAGCCGATAGCGTGCGCTTCATCTTGTTCGCTCCTTGCTGTAAATATCCACATATAGAGGTAAATTGTTTAACAAATCAAGCGCAGGAAGCGTATCCCGCACCGATTTTTTGTAAGCTCAAGTTATACCGCAGCGCTTACGGAATAATGCATTAGCCACTTATTGGGCTTTGAGCGCCGTTAACGCCACTTTGGTCATGGCCTCAACGCCCACTTTTAGCGCGCTTTCATCCACATAAAATGCCGGCGAATGATTGCTGGCCGCCGTTTCAGGGTCAGTTCCCTTTGGCGTCACCCCGAGGAAGAAAAACATCCCCGGCGTTTCTAAGGCATAGTAAGCAAAGTCTTCGGCACCTGTGATTAACCCGGGTTCAATCAGCATCTTATCGCCCACCACACTCGCAAGCACAGGCCGCATACTGGCGACTAATTCGGGATTGTTAACCACCACAGGATAACCTTGATGGATCTCAGTAGTCGCAGTCGCCCCTAAGGTTTTCGCCGACAGCTCGGCCATTTGCGCTAAACGCACTTTGATATCGGCGCGCATGGGTTGGTCGAAAGTACGAATCGTACCAATCAGCTCGACTTCATCGGGAATAATGTTAGAGCGAATGCCACCATTGACCGCACCAAAACTCACCACCGCCGGCGCTTTAGTGATATCCACCTGACGGCTGACGATCGTTTGCACGTTAGTGATAATTTGTGCCGCGGCGACAATAGGATCGACCCCATTCCAAGGTCGTGAACCGTGGGTTTGGCTGCCTTTCACTTTGATAGTAAAAGAGTCTTCACTCGCCATTGCTGGACCACTGCGCAGGCCAATCATGCCGCTCGGCATACTCGAGGTGACATGCATACCAAATACTTGCTCGGGTTTGCGCTGAGCAAACAGCCCTTCTTTGAGCATCAATTCCGCGCCGCCCTCTTCACCCTCTGGCGCACCTTCTTCAGCGGGTTGGAAGATAAACATCACATCCCCCGCTAGACTGTCTTTCACTTTAACCAAGTTTTCAGCCACGCCCATCAACATGGCCACATGGGTATCGTGCCCACAGGCATGCATCACACCCACTTTTTGATCGCGATAAGTGTCAGTCGCCTTAGAGGCAAAAGGCACATCGACCACTTCAGTCACAGGCAGTGCATCCATATCCGCTCGAATCGCAATCAACGGACCAGGCTTGCCGCCCTTCAGCTTCCCGCCTTTCAAAATGGCCACCACGCCCGTATGTGCAACACCCGTTTGCACTTCTAATCCTAAGGATTTCAGATGTTTTTCAATAATCTTGCTGGTGCGAAACTCACGGTTAGACAACTCAGGGTGTTGATGCAAATCACGACGCCAGTCGATCACCTTTTGCTCCACACCCGCCGCCAACTTAGCCGCATCAGGCATAGTATTGGTCGCCGCTTGCACTGAGGTTAAACCTGTGCCCATAAAGCTTAAGGCTAAGGCCGACGCGAGTAAGGTCTTGGAAAAATGGGATTTATTTACTAGGAGCTTAAATTCAAATGATGTTGATGCAGCAAGTGATACAGAGGGTAAAGTCATAGCGATAGCCTATTGTTGTTTTTATAAGCTATCTAAACTACACGGACAAGGAAGAATTGTTAATAGATTTAATGATAAAGGTAAAAGAGACTGTGCTTCATTAGAGGCTGTCTTTAACCGTCATTCCCGCAATGCTGTGGGCGGGAATCTAGCTTTTAGATAAATCAACCTGAAAAAAGATAGGGATGGCGGATCTCAGTTAAAGAAACTTAAGGTAACGGAAAAGCTGTCCCAATGCTTGGCATCGTTAGCTTTAGTCACAAAACAACAAATTCACGATTTTCTTTAAAACCACATGGCCATCGGCCTTGGCTATACAACTCAGCCACCTCACTCCATACGCCCTTTTGTCTGAGAGCTGCTTCTCTCGCTGCCATTTTGAAGGCAAAGAGTGCGCCGCCTCTAAAGCTCTCAGTAAAATCATGAGGACCATACACAAGCAAAGGATGTGACCGGCCAATTTTTCTCAGAGATCTGAGCGCCGATTTATACACAAGCATCTCCGCGTCTTTTGTTTCTTCCAATTTTTTCGGACCATTCA
This sequence comes from Shewanella sp. NKUCC05_KAH, assembly GCF_019345585.1. Taxonomy (NCBI): domain Bacteria; kingdom Pseudomonadati; phylum Pseudomonadota; class Gammaproteobacteria; order Alteromonadales; family Shewanellaceae; genus Shewanella; species Shewanella sp. NKUCC05_KAH. The sequence continues at coordinate 56,338 of NZ_JAHKQZ010000022.1, read as the reverse complement.
AAGGATCCTCTTGATCTCTGCTTGTAGGCAGCCACTCCCATCCATATGTAGAACCCAATACGCCTTCAATCGGACTTGCAGCCGAGAGCCAGTCAATAAATTCAACTTGTTTGGCTAGATATTCAGGTGTCATAGGAAGTTAACTCCGTGTTAAAGGAGTTTCAAACTGAAGCAGCAGTTTGAACTTCCAGTGAGTAAAGCGAAGGATTTTAAACGCTTTGTTACGTTTTGGCTCCTTAGCTTGGTTTACCAGCCAAAGTCTAGCCACCCATTTTAAATCAACAACATAATGCACTTTCGGTTTCTCTACCACCTGTACTGGCTAAAATTACTTGAACAAGAGCCATCATATATGGATGTCTGGCTAAAATGCCTAGCTAAAATTGCCTTTCTGAGTAACACAGTATTGCGCGGGAATAACGGTAATGAAATTTAGTCAGCAACTCACAGAAAATTAAGCTCTTCATCTTGAAGGGATAAAGCACTATCAATGGAGGTTAATAACACGCCATAGGTGTAACCGCAGTTGCCCACAAAAATCACTTGATTACCATTGAGTACCATCACTTCTACCCCATGATCGGTTTCCCAGTTGCAGGAGTAATGATAACGAATTGCCCGAGTCTCCATTGTGCTGGTGTCATCCAATATAATGTACAACGGCTGGGTATTTGCGGCTATTTCATTGATGGTATTTAAAGAAATCTCTAAGTCACCGCAATAATCTTCAAAGTACTTATGCATTTTGAGCATAGCATTTAGAATTTGATGCTTCGTTTCTGGTGTCATCAGAGAAACGTCTTCGAGCATTTTTATGCGTAACTTATCGTTGCCCTGAAGCTCACCTTCAATAATCAGTTCACTCGGTTTGTTGAGTAATGGGTCGTACATTTTTGTTATCCTTAATCCTCAATTAATTCATCTGGATATAGCGCGATTTGCGCCAAGGATTGTGCAAAAAATTGGCTTAGATCTGGGCTAATAAAGTCCATCATATCGGGGTCATGGGTGTATGCGATCACTTGTCCCATTTTACCTAATGCCGAGGGCGAATGATCTGCAATCAAGAGTAATGTGCCACCCCCAAATTGGGCAAAGGGCAGCCAACCTTCTTGATACCATCCTGATTGGATTTTGGGATCCCGCACTTCTGGCTCGTGGTAATCAGCGTAGTGCTGGGCCCGTTTTTTCATTCGATCACGATATGTAAGAGATGAGGCTAATGACAAAAAATCATACCGACAAAAGTAATCTTTTCGGGCAAATACCGTGCTCCACTCACTGCCACCATTGGCATATCCCCAAAGCTCCCTTAGCGGGGAAATAAGTGTAAAACCTAATTGTTTTTCGGCTTCATCTAAGACTAAGTTTGATAAGCCACGATCCAGTTCTAATGTTTGATTCATGTTGGCGTAAATAGCACTCAATGCTTGTAGATACGTCTTAACATCCATTGTATTTATTCCTTCATCTTGACACTTTGCCGCAGTGTTAATCCGTTTGCGTTATACCGCTAACTATACACTTGGCGAACTTATTTAATCGAATTAACCACATAAATTCTATTTTCATATTGCTGCAACAGATTTTGTCGCAGCCTTCTATTACTTACTAAGCCGCTATTCCAGTCATACCTTATTAACTAGATATACAGCCTAATTTTCAGCGTCAAGTGACCCTTACTCAGTTTGAGCCCTCGCTCACCCCACAAAATATCGGTGAATGAATTAATCGAGCGTCTTGCAAACCACACGCAGAATACGGGTGCAACATCCACTACTCGATGATATAGACCAAGCACTGGCGGCAATTGTGAGTGTAGTCGCGAGGAACACCATAGAACTCAGTTAATACAATCAGATAGGCGTGCAGTAAACAAAAAAACTCCCCTACGATGCCCTAGTGATTATCGGGCTAACGGTTAACCCTAATCTTGAGTCAGAGCTTGAGATATTAGTAATAGCCACTGGCATTGCAACAAAAACCATAGAAAATCAGGTATCTATAGCGTCACAAATTGATGATAAGTACATTTAAGCGACAACTGCATTAACTCGACTGATGAATTCCTTTATGCATCTCTTTATGCAAGAAGACTACGTCCTTATCAATAATTTCGAGTCGCCAGCCATAGTGATGTGCGATCCACTCAAAGGTCGCTTCGGCGTAAAAATTGATGTGGGTGGGATCGTTTTTATAGTGCCAGTGGGCAAATGCGATTTTATCCTGCACGCGCTTGGTCATGACCGCCAAAATGCCGTTGGGTTTTAATAACCTATCGAGCTGAGTAAGCAAACCTGCGGCACCACTCACGTGTTCTATGACTTCGGTTAAGGTAATAAAGTCGTATTGGCGGGCTAACGTTTCGGGATTATTGGCGTAATAAAGGTCGTAATTATCTATCTGATAACCGCGCGCCTTTGCCATTAGACTCAATGCCTTACCTTCTCCGCAGCCAAAATCGAGCCCTTGGGCCGAAGTGCTAACACGGCTAAGTAGTGGCTCAAGTGTGCGATTTAAAAATGTTTGATAGCCGAGATCATCGGCATGATTCTCGTGCTTATCGTACTCGGCTTTTTCTGCCTCGGCCGAAAGATAAAACTCAGAAGGCACGCTCACCAGTTGGCAGGTTTGGCATTGCAGGTAGCTACGCTTCCTATCTTGATGATAAGCGAGTAATTCAACGCCATGGCATAAGGGGCAGATATTCAACAACAATTCCTAGGGATAGTAAGGTGCATAGTAATGAGAATAGTCGTAATGTTCACAAATAATGCTAGCACTGACTAGCTGAAATCGACTGTGTTGATGGCTTGATTAAGGTTTAGGGATTTTACGCTCTTTTGCGGCGGCTTCTTTTGCTTCCCGTAAATATTTTTGCTCGCGACTTTCTCTTTCGTCGAACTGTTTTTGTGCCTTAAGTTTTTGCTGCGCTTCCCAATCGTTGGTTTGGGATTGTTGCTTAATTTTATCTTCCCGCTCTGTCGTCTCTTTAGTGGCTTGACGGGCCTTTTCTAATTGAGCCTGTTCTAATCGCTGTGAGTCGATGCGTGCCTTATCGGCTTTTTGCTCTAGGGTCAATCTAGGCTTTGGCGCCTCGGCGGCATTCGCTAACGCGAGATGAAAATTAAAGATGAAGACTAGCGATATTAATATTTTAGAGATTAACACTTTAAATAAATACGCCATTTCCGGTCTCCTTTATTCGATAATTGAATGAATCAATGATAAAAGCCAATTCACGCAAGATGTGCAAAACATAGCATAAAATCTGCCTAAGCTTGAAATATGCAGCAGGTGTTCTTAAAAAATATGCTTGAATACAAGTCTTAAACTACACTTTTTAAGTTTCTATTTGAGTGAAACAACAATTAGGTTTATTTTTAACCCCATTGGAATGATGTACTATTGGGCAACTTCGTGTTCAACGAAGACCTAAAAATGGGATGTGACTATTTTGCGTCACAAGGGAGTATCCTGAATGATCAGATGGCAACACTTACTTAAGAAACTCAGTACAGATGATCCTGTACTGCAAGAAAAGCTGTCTCTCTGGCAAGCACATCCCCATAAAACCCCCTTAGCCTTAATTCAAGGCTTTAGCTTTATTAGTGCCAATCAAGCCACCCTCAGTTATTTTGAGACTGAATACGATGCTTTTGTGAATGCGACTCCCTATGATTTTTCTCCGAGGATCCAATCTTCAGGCCGCAATAGTGTTGAATTTGCACGGGAAATGATCCTCGAAGCCATTGCAGGCAATAATGTTGAATTCAACTGGCTGCACATGAGCCAACAAGGCAATGAACTGCCGACTCGAATTAATCTCTATCGCTGTTATCTGCAACAACAGCCCGTGGTACTCGTTGAATTACAAGCTCTTAATCGCCGCAATCAAATGCGCGAAACGATTTCTGATGGTTTTGCTCATATTCCCAAAGAGATTTTATCGACCACGCTCGAAGAAAGTGCCGAAGCTGTGTATATCACTGACACTGATAATCAAATTTTGGCTGTCAATAAAGCCATGTGCCGTATTTGCGGCTATAGCGCAGAGCAGCTCATCAGTAAAACCCCTGAATTTTTAGAGGTAAGAACCCATAATATGGGGGAAGAAACCGAATGCCAAATCGCCTTGAAACAAAGGGGATTTTGGCAGGGCGAAACGTGGAAAAGACGTTCAGATGGCAGTAACTTTCCTGCTTGGCAGAGCAGTCGTAAAATCGTCACTGAAGATGATGCTCATTATAATGTGAATATTTTCAGTGATATTAGTACGAAGAAACTATTAGAAACCCAGCTAACAACTCGGGCTATGTACGATACCTTGACTGGATTACCTAACCGGTTCCATCTCAAACAGATCCTCAATAGTGCCCTCGAAAAACTTAAAACTGATCCCCTCGCACTGGGCGCGTTGATGTTTTTAGATCTCAATGGTTTCAAGAATATCAATGACAGCTTCGGTCACTCCATGGGCGATAGAGTATTACAACTCGTCGCAGCCAGACTCGAAGCAGGTTGTATCGAAAAGGCCGATATAGCCCGTATGGGAGGAGATGAATTTACCTTAGTGCTGCAAGATTGTAGCTGTAAAGATGAAATTCAGCTGTTTGCAGAGCAAATTCTTAGCCTATTTGAGAGCCCCTTTGAAATTGAAGGCCAAAAGTTCTTCCTCGGTACTAGCATAGGTATTGCGCTATTTCCTACCCACAGTAACCAAGCGGGACAGCTGATTAGTCTTGCCGATACTGCCATGTATTGCGCTAAAAAGAGCTTACCGCATCTCGTGTTTTACGATAAGGAAATGAGCCTAGCAGCCGAGTTAAAATTACAGTTAATCAATAACCTAAGGCATGCGCATAGCCTAAAACAATTCACTCTCGCTTATCAAGCCATAGTCGATTTACACACAAATCAAACTATTGCTGCCGAAGCCCTGCTCCGCTGGCAGAAGTCACCGACAGAATATTATGAAGCTGCCGACTTTGTGCCATTGCTTGAGGAAACAGGATTAATTGTCAGCATTGGCCAATGGGTATTAGAACAGGCCTGTGTACAAGCGGCCCTCTGGCGAGCACATTATCAACCCGACTTTAGAATTTCAGTCAACGTGTCACCACTGCAATTGGAACACTTAGATTTTATCGACCAAGTGATAAATGCCTTAGAAATGGCGAAATTACCCGCTGAAGCACTGATTTTAGAAATTACCGAATCGGCATTGTTACGACAACCGGAGCAAGCACGACTCACACTCAATCGTATTAAAGCGTTAGGTGTCAGCATTGCCATCGATGATTTTGGGACTGGGTTATCGTCACTCAGTCGCTTAGGGACTTTGCCCATAGACAGTGTAAAAATTGATGCCGAGTTTGCCTTGCGCTTAAACGAAGTCTCAGGACAAAAGCTCTGCAATGCTATAGTGCAACTCGCACAAGCACTCGACATTCACTTCGTCGCAGAAGGTATTGAAACTCAACAACAAAAAGACATAATGACTGACATGGGCCAAGGTTTCGCCCAAGGATTTCTATTTGGCTACCCGAGTTCAGTCGAAAACTTCACCCAAGCCTTTCTTGCGGAAAAACGCTTAGCCTAGAACAGATTTAGGACTGCCGATGTTCGCATCGGCTCGATAATCCGACCGACGTACCGAATTAACACTCTCAACGTTTACAACGGAAAACGAAAGATTCCGCTAAGGTTTTATCGAAATATTTTGATGGTTCGCAAACTAAGGGGAAAGATTTTCTTGCAGAAAACATATTATTTAAGCTCGATAGCCCTGCCAGCACGCCATTTACTAATAGTAATGAATGGAATTACTCCCCTGCAAAGCAATTGGCTGGCAAAGCTATCTCATCATTTGCTGCGCAAATGAATCCTAGTTATTAAACCGTATTTCACATTAAGTTAGCGTGATCTGAATAAGATTTTGACTATTTTAATTCGTACGGAGTCTCAAAAACTCAATAACTTAAAAGCACTAATTCATACCTAAAACATCTAAGACTCAATAGCCTTAACCCCATCAACTATACCTTACCACTGGATTCATTTAAGTTCTGATAACGAGCCTGCACTGTACTCGGCATCGCCTTAATCCGCAGTTCCACCATAGCATCAAATGCCATCATTAACGGCTGAACATCAAGGGTAGGATCGAGGGCGCTTAACATATAAGCGCAAGCTTCTAAGGTCGATAAACTATCGCTACGACTCGATTTACGGATCCGATAGCGCGATTCATAACCTTCAGCCAAATGCACCGCAGGATACTGGGTTAACCAAGGATTCAGCTGCAGCACTTTGAATGTCTTACGCCAAGTGCCATCGAGCAACAGCAATATACAATCAGGATTAATACTTTGCTGTTCAACACTTACACTTAACGCAGAGGGATAGACGAGATAAATAGGCTTATTACACGCCGCTAAATATTCCCGTAAACCGGTGAAATCAGACTTGCTTTCACCCACATAAACTTGCGTTTTAGGTACAGCAAGACTCAATACCCGCACACTATTCTTCTTATGTTCGACTTCACTCGGGTGCTGTAAAACCACCAACTGAGTCATTGGAGAGATAGGCTGAACACTCGCACATAAGCAAGCATTCTGCGGATAACGACAGATAACACAATAGTGACGGGACAAGCTTTACCCTCGGTTTAGTGAGTTATTTTACGAGTATACCAAAGGATAAAAGGGTATTAGACACAATAAAAAAATACCCACAGTTCGCGGTCAAACAAACTGTGGGTAAAGGGTGTACTCTGTAATTAATCAGTGCCGCGAACTAATGCTCGCCAACTAACTGCTCTTGGTGCCAGTGGTCGAATCGACTCAGCGCCATCATCAACAATAAACCGATAGAAAACACGCCCATGACGAGTGCCACTGCGTAAGGTGCAGTTAAATTCGTTTGCTGTATAAGTCCAGCTAAAACGGATGCACCACTCATCTGAATAAAACCTAGCATAGCCGCGGCAGTCCCCGCTCGCTCACCGAAAGCTGACAGCGCCATACTAGTCGCGGGGCCGAGTAAGAAGGCAAATCCCACACATAACAACATCATAGGTAACATGAAGTTAAAAGCTGCTGCCATCCCTGTATTTGGACCAAACTGTTGGCCCGCCACTGTCGCCACTGAAGACAGAACGAGTAAGGACAGAGCCAAAATAACCGTTGGACGATTACCCAGTTTGCGAATGACGATCGGTGCCGCAAAACAGGCCACGATATTGAACACAGCATTGAGACCGAATAAACCACTAAACGCCAGCTCAGAAACCCCTAAATGCCCAATCAACCACACAGGCGCATAAGACACATAACTCAAAATAGCCGCCATAGCAGACATACAAGCAAAGGCATAAAACAAAAAGTGGGTGTTACCGAGTACAGGTTTGAATCTACCCCAACGGTAAAGTGGACCAGTAGTAACAGTGTTGGCTGGACGAGTCTCAGGTAAGCGATAACCGACAACGAGCATCATCAACATGGCATATAACGTCATGAAAACGAAGGTTGAACGCCAGCCGAATTGCATCGCTAACAAGCCACCTAAGGTTGGTGCTAAAGCTGGGATCACGCAAATCGCTCCATTTAAGTAACTGTAAATTTTAGCGCCTTCTTTTTGTGAGTAGCAGTCGCGCACCGCACTAAACACCACGATAGAAGTTGAACAGGCGGCTAAACCTTGCAGCACACGAGCAATCTGTAACCAATGAAACTCGATGGCCGCGGCAGCGAGAAGACTACTTGCGCCGTAGAGTAAGACCCCGAAAATGGCCACAGGACGGCGGCCATAACGGTCGGCTAATGGCCCAATCAACACTTGGCCTAAGCCCATGGCGAATAAAAACAATACGAGCGTGGATTGCACATCACTGGCAGATACGGCGAATTCTGTCGCCATAGTTGGCATTGAAGGTAAATAAATATCGATGGCTAATGGGCTGAGCAGCACCATAGACATCAGGATAGGTAACAGATTGCGCCGCATAAATAATCTCAGTTGATCAGGGAAAGGTATTTCAGTGGGCGCTATTTTAATTAACTCAAGGTATGAACAGAAATGGTATAATTTCCAAAGTAAATTTCCTCTGAGGAATATCTGTGAATATCGACAACTTAGCCAGAATCGATTTGAACTTGCTGGTCATACTCAAAGTACTGCTAGAGGAGCAGAGTGTCACTCGCGCAGCCAGCCGATTACATATAAGTCAGTCAGCCCTAAGTAAGAGCTTAAATCGACTCAGAGAAACCTTAGATGATCCCCTATTTCAGCGCACGGCACATGGCTTAAAACCCACCGCGCACGCCCTCATTCTTGGGCAAAAACTGCCGAATATATTGCAAGACTTGTATCAACTCACTCAGCCTCCGACCTTTAATCCTGCCAGTAGCAATCGACAATTTTCTTTTGCCATGGTGGAAAGCGCCTATGAAACCTTAATCCCATATTTTATCGGCCCTATGCTGACCACGGCACCCAACGTCAAACTCGACTCCTATGTCTGGACCGAAAAATCGATGCAGGATTTGCAGCAAGGGCAAATCGACTTTGGCATTTCAGGGCGGGATTTGCATCCACTGTCAGATTTTCAAGTAGATCGCCTGCCCGAAGGGATTGCCTATCAAACATTATTTACCGATCAACAAGTCTGCTTAGTGCGAGAGGATCACCCGCTGATGGCGGCGCTCACCTCAGAACAATGGAATTTACCCCTTTACCTCGATATGGCCCATGTGCAGGTTCGTTGTGAAGGTAGTGATTGGTGGGCACTGGATTACTTTCTTGCCGATCTTGGGCATAGACGCCGGATCAGCACGACTGTACCCGACTTTTATGGTGCCGCCAGCGTTTGCGCCCACAGCAATTTAATCTTCACTCTGCCGTCGAGCTTTGCCCGTCACGCCTGCCAACTTTATCCGCTCAAACAACTGCCACTGCCTTTCGAATTTATGCCAATGGCCTATGTGTTGTTATGGCATCAAAGAAATGATGAAGATCAAGGGCATAAATGGATTAGAGAAACCATTTGTCAAAGTGTGGCTAAGTTATTCAATCCCACAGAAATGCTTTAACACGACAAAAACGGCCAGTAAAAAGCCCGATAAAGCGAAGGCTTTATCGGGCTAATATCTAGGCACGCTATTAAGAATAGTGATTACAGAATAAATGTCGCGACTTGCGCATTCAGGTCATTAGCGCGAGCTTTTAAGCCCCTCGCCTGTGCCAAATCTGCCATGGCCGATGCGGTAATCTCATCGGTCACATCTTTAATCGCAACCGTATTCTGGGTTATTTCACCCGTCACTTGAGTCTGTTCTTCCGCTGCGGTAGCAATTTGGCCTGCCATATCTGAAATCACGTTGACCGCTTGCGTAATCTCTTCAAGGGCTTTCGCCGCCGCATTGGCATCTTCTACGCTATGACCCGCTAATGCTTGGCTGCTTTCCATCAAGCTGACTGCTCGAGCGGTAGTGCGTTGTAGCGTTTCAATCGTGGTATGTACTTCCTGAGTCGAATCTTGTGTGCGGCGCGATAATACTCGAACTTCATCGGCAACGACCGCAAAGCCACGACCCTGCTCACCGGCACGCGCCGCTTCAATGGCTGCGTTAAGCGCCAACAGGTTAGTTTGCTCGGCAATCCCTTGAATTGTCGCCAGAATACTCGAGATAGACTTAGCGTGACGACTTAAATCGCCAATGACATCCGTTGCTTGAGTCACTTCATCGGCAAGGGAATTAATCGAGTTACGAGTTTTATTCACTAACTCTTTGCCCTGTAAACTGCTCGCTGCAGACTGTTGAGCCGCTGTTGCCGTGTTCTCAGCATTGGCTGCGATCTCATTAGTCGCACTCGCCATTTCAGTTACCGCAGTCGCGACCATAGCGACTTCTTGCTGTTGACGTTGTAACTCTGCAACAGAAGTTTGCGTGGTGGCAAGACTACGTTCAGCATCGGCATCTAATTCATTCGCTAATTGGCGAATATGGCTGATCAGCTGATGTTGACTGCCCACAAAGCGGTTAAAGCTGTCGGCAAGCACGCCCACTTCATCTTGAGTGTCGACTGAAATACGTTGAGTTAAATCACCATTACCATCGGCAATACGCGCAAGGGCTTGCGATACTCGACTCAGAGGACCCAGTAACATGCCAACTAACCAAGAAATGGCTAACACACTCAGCAACAGTACGAGTGCAGAGAGACCCAATTGAGTGAGTAATAGGTTAGACAATGGTGCTTCTAGCGTTTCCTTATCAAGCACTAACACTAATTCCCAATCTGTATTAGGGATATCAACGCTCCAGACTAATTTGTCACGTCCTTCATTTTCAAAATACATAGGCAACAGAGTACCCGCTGCACGGCTCTGTTCTGGTAAGTTGCGATTAAGCTCATTGTCGATTTCACCTATAGGTTTCATCGTCTTAGCTTGATCTTTATAAGCGATCACAGTGCCGTCTTTGTGCATCATAATGGCATAACCGTTTGCCGGTAACTTCATCCGATTAACACCGTCAACTAGGCTTGCGATAGATAAGTCACCACCCACAACACCTTGTGCGGTAGGCTGCGCCATAGTCACAACCAGAATGTTATAGGCAACATCCACGTAAGGTTTTGTCAAAATAAGACCGCGCTCACTGATGGCTTGTTGATACCAAGGGCGGCTGCGAGGATCATAGCCCGTACGATCAATACTCGGATCAGAATCCAACATTTGCCCTGCTTGAGAGCCAAAATAGGTCAGCTGAAAACGACCCGATGCCTGTGCTTGTTGAAGTGTATTGAGGCTGTCACCTTCAACTTTGTTCGCCAGGGCTCCCATAATATCTTGGCGGCCAGCCAACCATTCTTGGATCCGCTCAGCCTGCTGTTCACCTAAGCGCTGCACTTGTTCTAGGCTGTTTTGTAACAGCTGGGATTTTTGGCTGGAATAACTTTGCCATGACAACAAACCAATCACGAGTGAAAGGGCTGCCACGACAGAGAACAGAATTTTTTGCTTGAGCGAATATGAGTTCATGTTGGCGTCTAATTAATTAACAAAGCAGTGAAACAAGAGGGTGTTTGAGCGGGTCGAACGAACATTTACAACCAATATAATAAGGCGGCTAACTGAGTTAAAACTGCAGTTAAATTTGAGCTGAATTTTCTCATATTCTGTACAGTTAGCAAAGAAATTGCTCAGATTTACATCAAAAAGATTTTAGCAAACACATATAATTAACCAACCATCATTCAAGCAACAACATATAGATAGACATGCGATCACATATCAAAGTAATGCGCAACACCAAAATGGCCTCTGGAGTAAAATAAAGTAAATTAATCAAGATTAACGTGACCTAGACGCACTCGCTATTGCACACTAAATGTCCACTGCCTATCGAGGAGTTCTTATGATTTTTCAACAGTTCCAACAGAGCCCACTGCAGACCCGAATTTCTGGCCCACGGGCTTGGTTAGCGATGGCAATTAGCATTAGCCTAATTTGTTTATCACTATTTTTATTGCCCTTCGTGCTCTTATTTGGCGCGATTGCGCTCGGTTGTTTAGTCCTATTTAGCCGCTTTTATATGGCACGTCAGTTGGCTAAGTTTAATCAGGCTCAGGCAAGCGCAACGCAGCATGCCCACGCGACAGAGGAGCCGCAGAGTCAGGTTTATGGATCTGACACTATTGTTAGGGAATCTAATGCGACACGCCATCAAGGGCGCACTTTTGAGCATAAAGAGGATGAACACTAGTTCAATCGAAGCAAAACTGCGCTCAAGCGAGTAAGGTCTGCGCGCGTTTAAGGCTATGAATTTCGGCGGGATCTTGGGTTACCTCAAGCACATTTTCAATCTGTAACACCAGTGAACGCCACAGAGGCTCGATAATATCCGCCTCTTTTTTATTGGCATTTTGCCGTGCCAGCTTAAGCAAAGCCGCAGATCCAACGACATCAATTCGCCCTAAGATACCGTCGGCCAGTGCCATACTCAGCTCAATCATCGCAGGCACACTGTGGCTATATTTTATCACTTGGCGCAAATAATCCTCAGCTTGAGTCAAATCACTGCCAAAGGCATTGTCATCATTGAGCATATGCTGCGCCCGCGTGAGCATAGCATCGAGTTGTCCTTGCTCGGCAGCTTCGGCCATCCAATGCTCACTGGCAATCATATCTCGAGTACAGCCATCTCCATTGGCAAGCATTAATGCTAAATGATACTGGGCATGGGGATAACCTGCTTGCGCGGCTTTGCTTATAAAATGATAGGCTTGAGTTAAGTTCTTTTGCTGGTAATGCAACACACCTAGATTCGCCATCGCTTCAGTTTGCTCGCCATCTGCCGCACCTTGTAAATATTGCTGTGCTAACTTGCTGTCGGGTTGAAACGACTCACTGCCTACAAGATAAAAATATCCCAATAACGCCATCGCATTGACCACACCTGCTGCTGCTGCAGTGGCAATGATCTGTTCACCTTTAGCCACTTCTGGCGCGCCTTGATAACCGTGGATCAGTGCTACGCCATGCTCATGTAAGGCTTCCATGTGCTTAGGTGCCGCAAGGGAAAACCAATAGGCCGCTCGGGCAAAACTGTCAGCTGCGCTAATGTGAGAAATGGTATTTAGAGGTGAAACTGTGGATAAATCTTGGCTTGATATAGCTTCGGCTTCTGCCGCAAGTTCTTGCTCTTTGAGCAGTTCTTGTTCTTTCAGTATCAAAGCCTTGGTCTTAAACGATATCCCCACCAAATACTGCGCTTGCGGGTCATCCTCCATCACAGCGCGGTAGCACAAGTCCCTCACCGTCATAGCGTCAGTCGCTTCATAACAGTAGTCAGGGGCAACTCGACCTTTAACCTTAGGATACAAGTGCTCGACTAAAGTCAGGACATCTTTAATGGATTTTTGCGCTAGCGCGAGTAATTGTTCTTGGGTGAGATGGTATTTCTCAGGATGAGCACCGCGGTTACCGTCGGCACGCAATCGATGCAGGGCACGAGTGGTCTTCACATCAATCACGCGCCGCTGATTTAGCTGTTCGATCCTATCGTATAAATTCGGACTGGAAAACGCGATTTGCTTATCTTGCCCCAGTAACTCTGTAAGTTTATGGGTAAAACTGCGAATGTGCAGTAGCGACTGTGTCGGTACATCCTGCACATAGCTTTTCGCCTTGAGGTAATCATCACTCAAGGAGACCGAAAAATCGTGGATAAACTCACTATCCTTAATGACTGTTTTCGTCCCCATGAGTGATTCCCTGCAGGCTGAATTGATGTTGCACTATTCGACGCTTGGTTTTTTCGACACCATATATAAGCGGAACAAAGCGACGTTAACGAATAATCCAATAAAAGACATAAAAGTATCCGCTAACATTTGCACAGGTAATCCGCCCATGGACGCTAACCCAGAAAGCTGGCTACCTATGACGGAGAGTGGTAAATATAACATCAATAATGCAATGGTTTTCAGTACGATAGGACCACTAAAACTAAAACTACCCTTAATCGCTTCTAGCGGTGTTAAGCGCTCAACCACAACCATAAAGTTCACATAGGCTAAACGCGCAAAGAGATAGAAGCTAATTACCAATCCTACCAGCCACACAGGACCGAAGGCGGCAAACAGCATCACTGGTGCTAAAATCGCTAGACCAGAAAACACCCCAGCCAATAATAATGGTGGAACAAAAGGTAAACTCGCCTTCAACACCACTCCCGCTGAAGGACTATGCCCTTGTGAGCGCAGTTCTAAAAACAGAGTCAAAGCGGCAATTAATACCGAAAAAGTAAGTAGTAACAGCATCATGGCGATCATATGCGGCGCGCCAAACTGTGGATTTTCTAGATCAACTTTACTCATCTCTATACCAAGCCATAACTGGATCCCCACTTGGATCAAGAGTAATGGGATCGTCAGCATAGCGAGTTGCGCCAGATGATTACGGAAGAAGTTATAGGCTTCTGACAAAATTGCGGATAGTGACATGCGACTTTCCAAATAATTGAAATGAATTAACACTTAGAATTGCCGCTAAGGATACCGAAAATCCCTTGGCAATGCACAGTAGAAATCACCAGTGTGAACCGTAAATCACAGAAAACTACTGCAACAAAAGTGACAAACCCGCTAAACTGTCCAGCGAACTCGTGCGCAAACCATCAAAGGACGCTTCCATATGAAACACACTCTGACCTTCTCTATCCTCCTCAGCACTTGTATTTTAGCGGCGCCCGCCAGTGCAGGCTGGTTAGATAACTTGGCAGGAACTCAAGCCAAAACTGAAAAAGCGACCACTACAGCAGCGGCAACTCAGTCGAATGATTTAGTTGGCAGCGTCATGTCACAATTGGGTTTAAACCAAACTCAAGCCGAAGGTGGCTTAGGCAGTTTATTAGGCTTAGCGCAATCAAGCTTAGGAACAACCGACTACTCAAAACTGGCTGCCAGCATTCCTAATGCCGATAGTTTGCTAGCCGCTGCGCCTAAATTGGACTCAAAATCAGGTGTTTCTGGCTTATTATCCAAAGCGGGTGATTTAGGTTCATCACTGCAAGGCAGTGCTATGGTTTTAGACGCCTTTGAAAAATTGGGCATTTCTAAAGATCTAGCAATGCCAATGATCAACATAGCTAAGTCTTACTTAGATACCAATGGTACTGAAGGCACCTCAGACTTACTGATGAAAGGTCTGAACTCGCTACTGTAATTCAGTCTTATCTCACCCTAAGCAATACAAGGTTTAGGGTGAACTTTCACTTCCCAATCGACTCTACTTTATATTCCCTCCAGCATGAGAACCGCCAAATATGATTGCGAAATTAAGACGATTTTTTGAAGCTCATACTCAAGCAGTCTCCCCTGAAGACAAGGCACATCAACTTAAGCTGGCCGCAGCGAGTATGTTACTTGAAGTCGTATTTGCCGATGAGACCTTAACGGCAGAGGAAGAAGCCTTATTACCTAAGCTGCTAACCGATACCTTATCAATGTCAGAAGTAGACGCTAAGATACTGATTGATGAAGCTAAAAGCGTACAAGGCAGCGCGACCTCACTCTTTGAATTCACCTCAGCCATTAACGCTGAATTTAGCCTAGCGCAAAAGCAGCAATTGTTGCTCGCAATGTGGCAACTGGCCTACGCCGATGGCCAGCTATCCCAATATGAAGACCAGATCATTCGACGCACCGCCGATTTGTTGCACCTCAAACACAGCGAGTTGATCCAAATGCGTAATCTTGCCATCGCTGCCACCCAACAAACTGGCTAGCCACATCCACTATTCAGTCAAAGTGCAAATCAACAAAAGCCCATAAAAAAGCGTGAATGCGAAACACCAGTTCCCCATTCACGCGATGGTCTTCTTAAGACTAAATTGATATCGCTCTTTGGCTAAAAATATTTTTACTGCCGCCCTACTCATCAAAACACTAAGCGAAACAAAATTCTAAGCTAACGCTTTACCGATTTCATATCCCGAACCGTGTAATTCAGTCAACTTAGTCCTTAGCCCGCCCATCTCCATCTTCAATCCTTTCTTAGTCGCTAATTGAGATAACCAACTGGTTTTCTCCTCATCCTCAATCGTATCCCACTCATCTAGAACTTTGTAAGATAAGCATAATAACGCAGCAAGTTTTGAAAATGGGTTTGAATCCTTAGGGTGGTCTTGATACAAAATGCCTTGCACTAACGCTGGTGTAAACTTCCAATTCTTCGCTAGTAATGCGCCAATATCCGGGGAATCATATCCGAGTAACTCGCGCTCAAACTGATGCTTATCTTTACCCTGCGCCACAGCTTCGGCAATTTTCGCCGCATCTTCAGGCGATACTGCTGCAATCAATAGATCGCCAATACGATGCAAGATACCGCAAGTAAAAGCTTCTTCTGGGACAGCACCACAACGCTTTGCCATTTCTTGACTATAAAGCGCAATCTCAAAGGTTTGCCCCCAAAACTGGGCTAAATCTATTCCTTCACACTTAGGGACTGCACCAATCACCGCCGATGCGAGCACTAAGGTTCGTAGGGTTTGCATCCCAAGACGCACAACAGCTTCATCGATAGTGCCAACCTCTCGACTACGTCCATAGTGGGCACAATTAGCAAGGCGTAACACCCTAGCGCTGATTAAGGGATCGTGTGAAACTTTAGTGGCAATGCTTTTTACTGTCGCATTGTCATCATTGACCGCATCTAACAATTCACTGATCGCCTTAGGTAACCTAGGTAACTCATCGACACGATTGAGCAACGCAGCTGAATCCATATTTATTCTCCTTCCGTATGAATGATCAAAATATAGAACACAAGTTATCGCCTCGCTCACCGAGATACATTAAATATCAGTAATGTGCAGTCCTTCGGCAACAAAGCTTGGCGGCCATCAGACTTAAGGTTTACCTCTTTATTTCATGCAATTTAATCGCACTCAATCATATCCAGTTTCGAAATCCACTAAGCCACACAAAAAAGCCCCAAACTCTTATGACAATAAAGAGTTCGGGGCTTTTTTTAATTAACCCATCATGTTAATTGAGCCCCAGAGGGGTCGAATATTACTCAGGTAATGCCAAACTTTGTTTGCGACTAATATGGGTCTTTTGCCACCACAAAAATGGCGCGACCACTAAGATCAACACAAGCACGTAGGACATACTTGCACCTAGGGCAAAACCTAATACTAAGCAAAACGCACAACCCAGCGTCACCAGCGGCCAATTGTGCCGTGGTAATAACTTAGCGGCAGCGAGCATAGCCATCAAATAGATCACCACAAATACGCCGTTGCTCCATGCGATAAGGTGCTCTAGCTCTTGCCCGGTAAGGTAAGTCAGTACAATCACGCTTGCCATCACAGATAACAGCGCAGCAAGTGCTCGAATGGGCACTCCGTGGGCATTCTTAACGGCAAAGAAGCGCGGTAAAATGCCTTCACAACTAAAACTCCAGACCAGACGTGCCGCACTGGCCGCATACACGTTAACGGTTGCCAATCCACTTGCGATACCTAACACACCAATCACTTGCGCACCGTAACCACCGAGCAGTTGGTCAAACACGCCGATCATGGCGACACTTTTATCTGTCGGCACTAATAGCAATAAAAGTGTACAAGCCACATAAATCACGCCCACCAGCACTGTGCCCATCATCATAGCGGGGATCATATCCTGCTGCGGACGACGAAAATCATCGGCAAGATGGGTCATAGCTTCTATACCCAAGAAACTCCAAAAAGCGATGCCAGCGGCAATCATCACGGTCGGCATTTCAGGCATACCATGGCTAGCAAGTGTCGTGAGATGACCTTGCTGAAAACTACTCGCACCAAACAAGACCACAACAACGGCGACAATGCAAAGTGTCAGGCCAAATTGCAGCTTAGCCGACACTTGGATGCCTCTTAAATTAATCAGAAACAAGCCAAAAATCACGAGTATTTCAACACCAACCTTGGACCAACCCGATATCGGTATTAAGGCATTCACAAACTGGAAGGTCATCAAAATCGCGGCCGGCGCCCCCATGGGCACAACCAGTAAAAAGATCAGTCCAATTGTTCGACCAGCAGTGCGACCAAAGGCTTTTTCGACAAAGTAAGCGGGGCCTGCGGCATGGGGAAATACACTCGCTAAACGACCAAAGACCAGTGCCGCAGGAATAATGGCCAAGGTCAACAAGATCCATGCGACTAAGGCGCCAGAATGCGCTTTTTCAATAGTCATCTGAGGCAAAATAAATACTCCTGTACCGAGCAAAGTGGTCGCCATTAAACCCGCACCTTGCCAACGACCTATAGTTCCGCTATTTGAATTCATCTGTTAATATTCTGTGGTTTTTGAGCTGTCAGTATAATGAGATTTCTCCCTACAATCTGCCGTTAATTTCAGTGTTCTCCACGTCCAATACCGGCAAAATCGCGGCAAATAGCGTTATTTCCATCAAAATGACGGTCAGCTTAAATTTTGGTAAAATTTTAAGCAAAAATACTCAGCACATTCTGTGGTTATTCAAACCAATGGCAAAATAACACACAGATTCAATATAGCCATTTTCACTGGAGTCACCCTTGGATAAATTCGATACGGCCATCATTCATAGTTTGCGTCAGGATGCACGCCAGAGCGTGTCGAATATCGCCGAACAGGTCAATCTATCCCGTAGTGCGGTTGCCGAGCGCATAAAAAAGCTCGAACAAACTGGAGTGATCCGTGGCTATCAAGTGCTCTTGAGTGAGTCGCAAAAAGAAGGAGTATCGGCTTATTTCGAAATCCAGCATCAATGTCCACGTTGCGCCGATGTGGTACACGTATTCCAAGCGATTCCCGAAGTGATTACCTGCCGTGGTATTTCTGGTAATATGGATTTACTCGTGTACGTGCATGCGCCCTCGATGCGCCGCCTGCATGAGATCCGTGAGTATATCGACACTCACACTGACATCATCAAGATCAAAACCCATGTGGTAATGAGTGAATGGATTAATAACCTCGGCGAGTAAATCGTGCCTCCCTAAAACAAGAAACGCCACCCTTAGGAATAAGGTGGCGAGGCCCGTTTGGAGGCAGGGCAAAATATTGAAGTGTAAAATATGGCATCCTTGCCCAGCGACCTCCCTGTTACACAACCAACCACGGCTAGACTTAACCCTTGAGAGCTCAGCCAGCGCCGCAAGGGCCTCATCTACAATGTTTTCCTTTGACATTGTTTCCGCGATCCGTCGATTCCATTGATTATTATGATTTTTTCGTCATTAATTAACGGTACGCCTTAAGCGATCGTCATTTGTCCTGTATAGAGTATGAAGTTACGTAGCAGTAATACCCCGATCAAGCTCAAGCAAGCCGTCCCCGCCACGTAGGCCCATTTCCGTTTAGATGTCGCCGTCATAAACAGATTCATCGCCAATGGTCCAGACAAACCGAGTCCAATAATACCAAGCCAGAAAATCCATCCCCAGAAGCCATACCCTAAGGCATTAAAGGCGGCAATTTTACTCTGTCCACCTGTTAGCACTAAGCCCATAAAGAAGGTAAAAATCAACACAATTTCGACTAAAATCAGTGGGATTTCAACCTTGTGGATAAAGTGCACCTCTTTGTCATTAGGTTTGCCATTCATCAACACGCCACCGAGTAAAGATGATGCCGCACCGGAAGACAAACCAGATGCCAAAAACAGCAGAGGTAACACAGGGTTTTTAAGCATGGGATAGCCTGGCAAGGCCGAGAGCAGGAAGCCTGTATACGCGCCCAATGCCAAGGATAGAATCACGAGCAATCCTGTAATTGTCGCTTCAAATCGAGCCAATAATGCGGTCAACTTAAGCACAATAGGAAAGCGTGTTTCACACCAAGCATCAACAGGTTTACGGAAGGTTAAACCAATCCACATAAACATGAATACTTGGTAAATCAGCAGAATAAGCACGCCCATCGACATGACTGATTTAGGGTTGTAGAACACCAAAATCTTCCAAAAATCGAGAGGCTTAGTTAAGTCTGCGACCAATATCCCTAACCCGGCCATCACAGCTACAGGCGCGACAATACAAGCGGCTCGCACAAAACCAGACTGATAGGCGTTTTGCTTCAAAACAAAATGTTTCAACAGTACGGCGAAGAACATGGCTCCCGCAGATACACCTGCTAAAAACAGGTAAATTGCAATCGGCCAATGCCACACTAAGGTATCAAAATGTAGGGCACTCATAGTATCACCTCCCCTGATTTTGCAACGATACGGAACAATTTAGGTCTCGTTCCAAGATCAACCTTAGTGCGCTGGGTTGGATTAGACCGCAGAACTTGAACAACCTCAGAAGTCGGATCTTTTAAATTACCGAACACGAGTGCCTTTGTTGGGCAAGCAGCAACACAGGCAGGTTGTTTACCTTGAGCTAGGTTAGTTTCTCGGCAGAAATCACACTTATCCGCCGCATGGGTGACAGGATTAATAAAACGGACTTGATAAGGACAAGCTGCAATACAGTATTGGCAACCTACGCATTTCCATGCATCGACAGAAACGATACCCGTTTCTTTATCAATAAATGCAGCTCCCGTTGGACATACATTTACACAGGGTGCGTCTTCACAATGCTGGCAAGACTTGCGACTAAAGTGATAAAACTGATTAGGGTATTCGCCAAAGGGACCCGCTTGCTTAATTTGAAGCCTAGAAACACCTTCGGGTACATTATTCACTTCACGACAAGCCACCTCACACGCTTGGCAACCTATACACTTAGTTTCATCATGAATAAGTGCATATTTGACATCAGGTTCTGCTTTAACGCTATCCGATGCATTCACTGTGGCGAGTAATGATGCACCTGTAGCGCCGGCAAATAAGGCACAGGTGCCTTTTAGAAATCTTCTTTTTGAATTTTCCATAACCTTACTCCTGCTTGCCAGTGTGGCAACTGCTACATAGCTCACTGCGAACCTTCGGCGTCATATCCGCCATTGGATCCGTTGGGCTATGTAATTTATGGCAGGCGGCACAAGGCACTTTTTGAGCATGTACGTTATGCGTCCAATCTGCTCCACTGAGTTTTTTCTTGGTATGACACTTCTGACACACTCTCAGCTGAACCGTCAGATCCGACGATTCTTCCATACCAAAGACCACCATATCATTCGGTTTCTTAGGGTGATCGCCCTTTTCTCCATGACAGGAAGAACAGCTCATTTTCATCGCATCTTGACCATGATGCCCTAACATTTGACCATTACGCTTGTGACACTTCATACAAGCATCACTGTTAATTTGATTGGCTGGCTCAGCACTCATTGCAGAAAAGCTTAAAAGCAACGCAGCAGCACCTAAGCGTAACGACCACAGCCATTGTCTTTTGGACATAGGAAGTCCTCACATTTATCCGTAGGAAGGTAAAGAAGGGGTCGAGTTCGGATAATTCCGAACCCGACGGTCAAGATCACACAGCCAAGGCTTGCTTAAGACTCTGAGTATCCCACTGCTTATGCTGGTTCATTTCAATGAAACTGATATTGAATTTGCTAAACAGTTTTTTCAGTGGTGAGTTAGTTTCTTTGCCAAAGTCACTGATAACCATTTTCACTTCAGATGAATCATGGTCGATCAATACATAATCGAGTCGGCATTCATGATTTAATTCCGTATCATGTTTGTCCATCTCAAATACAGTGTCTAATGGCACGTTACAACAAACATCGTATTTACCTTCAACAACTGTTTTTAATGATTTAAAAAAATTGAAGCTTTGTTTATCAAACAATACTGGTTTAAGTTTCATCTCATGATGTGCGGCTTCATCAGGACCTGCTTTAAAAAACTTAATGCAAGTCATGACAAACATCACAAACACGAATGGTACTGCTACGAATAGTACGAAGTACATAAACGCATAGCTGAGAATGACTGAAGTATTCATACACGCCTCCAAAAACTAATTTATTTTTTGTTATCTCCTTTAAAGCAACTTTAGTATTATTTGAAAACACTTATCTTTTCTTGACACATGTCACACTTGCAAATAACAACTTAAATATAAACAATGATTTACACGGCACATCACATTGCAAAATTATGTAAATCTTAAATACAAATATTGATACTTGATAATTCAGTATTTGCATTTTAAATATGTAAATATCAGTTTTTGAAATTTTAAATTTTATGAAAAACCATTTTAAATATTAAAAATAAAACAAAAAAACCTTTGATACACATAGATAAAATCTAGATCCAAAACTTGGGATTAGTTTCACATTAAAATTATTAATTAGCACCATAATTAGGCGTTGATTTAAGTATTTGCTCAATATTAAGGAATATAAAAAATGCACATTAGTAACATGGATGGCCTCGATATTCTGAGTTTAAAAATACTTGTTTCATTATATGAGAACAAGTCAGCAACTTATGTATCGAAAGCGCTAGACATTCCAGCCCCTAAAATCAGCCGTAGCCTTAAAAATCTACGGGAAATTTTTGGTGATGAGTTATTTATTCGGCGTAAATATGGCTTATTCCCAAATGAGTTTGCTACTCATTTATATCCAATTGCAAAAGAAGCAATTGAGTGTACTGATAAGTTTCAAAAAGCCAGAATAGCAAACACTCGCCAAGTTAAGACGCATGTCGAAATAGCAGCGCCAGGATTAATTGCCTACACCTTTCCTAAAGCCTTGATGCAGGCTATTAAAGAAGAGCAAAAACCCATGCACATTAATATAAACCCTTGGTCTATGCATACGACTCAAGACATTATTAATGGTGATACAACCCTAGGTATTTGTTGCAATAAAAGTGCTGCCGATGTTGCCGCCTTCGGCGATAAACTGCTAACAACTGAATTGCAACGTATGGACAAACTCTACCTGATTGCTAGCAGGCATCATCCTATTTTTAAACGGGAAATCACCCTAGAGACGATTGCGGAATACCCCTATGTCAATACGGATCTTGGTAATCCCAGCACCAAATTGAGTCCATACCAAGAGTTTTGCATAACGAATGGCATTAAACTCAATACTGAAATTACCATTACCAGTATTTCAAGTTTGTTTGAATATCTAGGCGAAAGTAATGCAGTCTCCCTATTGCCTTATCGGATAGTTTACGAAATGGTGAGTGATATTCCTGAACTGCATACGTGTCAACTATCGCAGTATGAAGCAGAACGTTTATATGCAGATACAGAAACCCCAACGATTTTCTTAGTGCAAAAAAATCAGCCTAATGCAATCAATGAGGACTTGAAATGGTTAAGCGGAGAGATTAAAAAAATCGTCGATCGTATTATCTAGCCAAGCAATAGCTCAACATATCCAAACAACAAACCACCGATACACGAGGTGACAGGCATCCTCTGCCTTAGCTTAGGCTCCACCTCAGCCCCCATGCGATCCACTCGAGAATTGTTAAACCAAGCATACATCTTGGAGCATAAACACGTTACACTAAGCCCATCTTTATCCTAATAGATTCAGCTATGCGGACCGAAAATACAGCCACTCTTAATCTTATTTGGGGCGCCCTTATTCTTGAGGAGTTAGCACGTCTTGGCGTGCAACATGTGTGTATGGCGCCGGGCTCGCGCTCAACACCGTTAACCCTCGCCGCCGCCCAGCAAACTAAACTCCAGCGTCACTTACATTTCGACGAACGTGGGCTTGGCTTTATGGCCTTAGGTCTAGCAAAAGCCAGCCGCGCACCGGTCGCCATCATTACGACCTCAGGCACAGCAGTCGCCAACTTGTACCCTGCCATTGTGGAGGCATGGCTGACCCATGTACCTTTAATCGTCTTAAGTGGCGATCGTCCGCCAGAATTACTCGGCTGCGGTGCTAATCAAGCCATAGTCCAACCGGGAATTTTTGCGAATTATGCCACTCAAGTGAATTTGCCAACACCGGATACACATATCGCACCGCAGGCGTTGCTTACCACAGTGGATGAAGCGGTGGCGAATCAAACTCGTCCAGTGCACATCAACTGCATGTACCGTGAGCCCTTGTATCCGAGTGAACTCGGTGGCGCGATTCTCGATGCCGAATCACCCTACCTCAAACCATTGCAAACTTGGCTGCAGCTCGCACGTCCGTATACCCAATACGGCAAGAGCAAACAGGTGAGCTGCCCAAGTGACGATGCCATTATGCGGTTCGTCCACGGTAAAGGGGTGATCGTTGTCGGTACTCTCACGCCTGAACAAGATCCACAGCAACTAATTGCCCTATCGCAAAAAATCGGCTGGCCATTACTTACCGATGCCCAGTCGCAACTGCGTCAGCATCCAGCGGCAATAGGTAATATTGATCAACTGCTGCAACATCCAAGGGCGCGTAATCTATTGCAGGAAGCGGATCGAGTACTCGTATTCGGCGGCCGTTTATTATCAAAACGCTTGATAGGTTATCTCGCCGAGCAAAATTGGCACAGCTATTGGCAGGTTTTACCAGAACAAGACAGGCTTGACCCTAGCCACAATGCTAAACACATTTGGCACGCGAATGCACAGCAGTTTGCGGCCTTAAATTGGTATCGCTCATCCTCGGCAAACTGGGCGAATACCCTAATCACCTATAACGATGAATTGCATAACTTATTTGTGCGCAATATCGACCAAGGGGAATTTGGTGAAGCACAAGTTGTGCGGGCCATCGCCAATACTCGTCCGCTAGAACAACAGCTTTTTATCGGCAATAGCCTGCCTGTACGCTTATACGACATGTATGCCCCTGTCAGTTGTTGTACGGCAACCACTTATACTAATCGTGGCGCATCGGGTATTGACGGATTACTCGCCACCGCCTGCGGTATTGCGGCCCATGAAGGCAAACCCACGAGTTTAATCATCGGTGATTTATCACAACTGCACGATCTTAACTCGCTGGCCATCGCTAAAGGCTTAACCAGCCCGCTGGTGATCGTGATCCTCAATAACGATGGCGGTAACATCTTCAACTTATTGCCTGTTCCCAATGAACAAGTCCGTAGCGATTATTATCGACTCAGCCACGGTTTAGAATTTGGCTATGCCGCAGCCATGTTTAATTTGCCCTATAATCAAGTGGATAATTTAGCCGATTTTCAAGATAGCTATAATGAAGCGCTGGATTTTCAGGGTGCTTCGATCATTGAAGTCAATGTGAGCCAAAACCAAGCCAGCGACCAAATCGCCGAGCTCAACTTGTGGGTGAAACAAAGCTAATGCCAACCATGGCCCGTTACGGCAATTCTTCACTACCGACCTTAGTGCTACTGCATGGATTTTTAGGCACTAAGACCGACTGGTTGCCGTTAATGCCAGCGCTAAGCCAGCACTTTCACTGTATTTGCTTAGATCTGCCTGGCCACGGGGATAACCAAAAGGAGTTGAAGCCAACCGAATTAGATGGATTTAACCAATGTGTTGAAGATGTGTTGGCACACCTGAATGGCCTTCATATTGGTCAATTCCATCTCTATGGTTATTCTCTCGGTGGCCGTATTGCTCTGCACCTTGCCAAAGCCTATCCAGAAAGACTTCTGAGCCTAAACCTCGAATCCTGCCATCCTGGACTTACAGACCCGCAAGAAAAACTTGCCAGAATCAAAAATGATACTCAGTGGGCCGAGCGTTTACTGCATCTGAATAGCAAAGACTTTTTAAGCTTGTGGTATCAGCAGCCCGTATTTGCCGATATGACGGCTACCAAACGAAAAACCTTAATCGAGCATCGTTCTGCAGCATTAGATCTGCATCCTAAACAGCGGCTGAAAGAGGTATTCATAGCCACCTCACTCGCACACCAAGCATCGATGTGGGATGTACCTTTGCAGCTTACCTGTGAGTGCCATTTCTTTGCGGGCAACCAAGATGCTAAGTTCCACGCCCTCGCCCAAGAGTGGCAATTACACGCGCCCATCCTCGTCCATAGTATTCACGGCGCCGGCCACAACATACACCAAGCCGCTCCCGAGGCATTAACCTCAAAAATAGTGAAGTTGCTAGGGTAATGACAGAATTAAAATGTAGGAAATATATGATATTAACTTCGCTTAACCTGTATCAATATCGACTACCGCTCGACGTATTATTGCCCGTCGGTAAGCAACGTATCGATCACAGAGCGGGATTAGTACTACAAGCCAGTGTAAGTGCCAGCGCTAATGTTGGTGGCGAGCATAGACAAGTCGAAGTTGAAATTGCCCCACTCTCTGGCATAGATGTCGATGAACAAGCCTTGATGGGGTTCAGCCGTGAAATACTCACTCAAGTGCAAACGGCTTTGACTGGATTATTACCCCAACTCTGCGGTCAGCATATTGATACATTACTGGAATGCGCCGAGCAAAGTCCTTACCCTTCTTTGGCCTTTGGTTTAAGTCTGTTACATGCCAAGTTAATGGGCAAACTCGATGCCATCCGTCCACAAACGGCCACAGTCCCTTTGATTTATCATCCAACGGATGCCAGCAAAGACTTGCTCGATAGCAAAATTGCCGCCCTTAGCAGGAATGTTCGTTCGGTTAAAGTCAAAGTCGCGCAAACTTCAATCGAAGATGAACTAAGCCTGATTTATGGCATTTTACGTACCCGCCCCGATCTCAAATTGCGTTTGGACGCGAACCGAGGGTTTACACTTGAGCAAGCAATCGAATTTGCCGCTTGCTTACCCCTAGATACCATAGAGTACATTGAGGAACCTTGCCTGAATCCTCATGATAATCATGAATTTTATCAAGCAATTGGTATACCCTATGCCCTCGATGAATCGCTCAACGATCCAGAATACCAGTTTGTAATGCAAAATGGCCTGACTGCGCTTGTCATCAAGCCTATGCTGCTCGGCAGTATCGAAAAGCTAGCTAATTTAATCGATACGGCGCAAAGCTATGGCGTACGTTGCATTATCAGTTCGAGTCTAGAGAGCAGTTTAGGCATTAATGATCTGGCCCATTTAGCCGCGATTCTCACTCCGGATGAAATCCCTGGGCTCGATACCCTCAGCGCCTTTAGCCAAGATTTAGTCGTGTCATCGGGTAAAAAATACTGCCTCACACTCGCGCAACTTGAGCCAATTGCACTGCACGCCATTGATTCAATGCAACAAAATGATGATACAGCTACAAGTGAGGGAAACGAGTTTGTCTAATGCCAGCCTATCAAAACCGCTTGCGCTGTCACCCGTGCACCAAGCTGCGCTTGCGTTTCCACAGCAGACAGCCATCAAGTTGGCGGGGGAAGACATTAGTTACTCAGAGCTTAGCCAGCGCGTTATCGCACTGGCTCACCAGCTAAGCGCTGCGGGGATCTCAAACGGTGAGCCGCTCGCCTGTATTGCTAGCAATAATCTCGAGATCATTTGTCTCTATTGGGCCAGCATCGATATAGGAGTCATCTTTTTTCCTATCTCGCCACGTTTTCCCCTCGCGCAGATCCAAGACTTAATTGATCAACATCAGATCCGCTATGTTTGGAGTGCTGAGGTTTGTGAACTACAGAATTGTCATCACTTGCGCTTAAATTTCAATCGCGTTAGCAGTGACTTAGCTCTGCCTGTCGACTTTACTCGTCCAGCTAATGTGATTTTAACTTCAGGCTCTAGTGGCTTTCCCAAAGCGGCGGTGCATTGCTTAGCGAATCATATTGCCAATGCCGAAGGTGCACGCAGCTTAATCCCACTCGAACAAGGTGATGCCTGGCTACTCTCCTTGCCCTTATTCCATATTGGCGGTCTTGCGATATTAAACCGCTGTGCCTTAGTCGGTGCCAGTATTGTCATACCAGATCAAGCGCTAAGTCTTAGTCAGCAGATTGACCAAGATCAGTTGACTCACATATCTCTCGTTCCCACACAGCTGAGCAAGTTACTTGCCGATACGAGCAGCAAGCTTAAAAGTATCAAAGCCTTATTACTTGGTGGCGGTGCAGTCTCAATCGACTTACTCCAACAACTTAAGCAACGCAATATCGCCAGCTACACCAGTTACGGCATGACGGAAATGGGCTCGCAGATCACCACAGGTCACGCTTTAAGCGACGGCAGCAGTGGCAAACTACTCCCCAAACGTGAGCTCAAAATCGAAGACGGTGTGATTTTGGTGCGCGGTGAATGCCTGTTTATGGGCTATCTCACCGCGGATGGAATACAAAAGTGCGTTGAACAAGACGGCTGGTTTTACACCAAAGACAAGGGTGAATGGGACGAAAATGGTAATCTGCACATTCTTGGCCGCGTCGATAATATGTTTATCTGCGGCGGCGAAAACATCCAGCCAGAAGAAATCGAAGCCGCGCTTAAACAGCACCCACAAATAGACGATGCAATCGTTTTCGCCATACCAGATGTACAATTTGGCAATCTCCCTGCCGCCATCATTCGCGGCAGTTTAACCCACCACCCAGAGTCGATTGCAAATACGCTCGAACTGTTCCTTGCCAACAAAATCGCCCGCTTCAAACGCCCAAGACAATATTATTCATGGCCTGAAAATAATGAACAAATAGGACTGAAAGTGAACCGAAAATCCTTGATCCGTGAGCTAACAAAAACAAGTTAGTCCACTAAAAATCAAGGCTAAGCTCCTGTAATTCTTTAAGCTGTAAACTCGCAGGGAAAAAACGTTGAATAAATGTTTGCTCATCAATAGGACGAGAAAAACAAAAGCCCTGTCCAATCGTACAGCCAAGCTGTTGCAACAATACTAATTGGGAATTTGTTTCAATACCTTCTATCACTAACTCCATATTAAGTGCTTGTGATAACGCTATCACGCTGGAAATTGCGGCTTGGCACCTGGGCTCAACACTAAGTTCACGCACAAAACAACCATCTAATTTAATTTGTGAGAAAGGCAATTCGCATAAACGTGCCAATGAAGAATGTGCAGCACCAAAATCATCAATCGCCAATTCAAATCCTTGCATTCGCAAGCGGATTAAATTCTCCATATTCACTGCAGGGGCAGCCAACAGACCCGTCTCAGTAATTTCGAGGGTAATACTTTGAGGATGAATGTTAAATTTCTTTACCATATCGACAATCTGATACACTAATTTAGTCGAATTGAGTTGAGAGATATCGAGATTATAGGCGAGAGAAATTAGGCTTTCATGTTGTTGTAAACGCTGTTGTAAAGCGCAGCCTTGCTCGAATAACTGTAAGAATAAATCGTCAAGTAAGCCATGTGAAATTAACCGGTCAATGAAAGTACTGGGATTTAACAATCCAAAATCAGGATGATGCCAGCGTGCGAGCATTTCTGCCCCTTTCAAGTTAAAGCCTGCAACATCAAATTTGGGCTGATAAAAACCCACGAACTGCCTTTGCTTCAATGCTTGTTCAAAATCCTCAAATACAAAATTTTCGGGGCACCTAGCAGCTATAAAACCCGAAGAAATTTGACTCCTTTGAATGCGACTGTTGGTAAATCTATCTAACATACGCTGCAAATTATCCACTGAAGGGCACTTACTTAAATCACCAAGATATTCAAAATTAAGCATTTTAATCATCTGCGATACAGACCGCCTGAGTTCCTTATCAATACAACTAAATAATGCAACTGAAGCTATATCGTATTTTGCTTTTGCTTTGCGCAAAAACGATAGACCATCAATACCTGCCATCATGAGATCGCATATCACTATGTCCGCACTATGATGCTCATCGAGCCAAACAAGCGCATCTTGTGCTGCCCCAAAAGCAAACACCTCAACGTTGCTAAGAGATGCAAGATTATGCTCAAGTACTGCACGTTGAAAGGGGTGGTCTTCTAAGACAATCACTCTAACCTTACCCATTGAATACCCTTTAAAATTAAAATACTAATAGACAAATGCCTGTTACGCCCTTGCCGCAAAAAAGCTGCAACACCGAGATATAGATAGTCAGCTATAATTTAAATCACTAGAGGATCAAAACTCGAGATACAAATATATACAGATGTTTATGAATTAAAAACAATGAGAATGCCTATGATTAAATTCATCTGCCTTCAAATATTTTACGACTATTATTTAAAAGAAATTGCTGAAAAATATGTAGGAAAAATCTTAATCACATAGTTTTATTTCACTGTAGCGACTTACAAAGGATAAAATCTGTACTCAATAGTTATGGAGTTACATGAATGAAAAGAAAAATATTAATAGTAGATGATCATCCAGTTGTTGTTTTAGCACTAAAAATCATTTTAGAACAAAGTGGCTTTGAAGTGATAGCAGAAACCAATAATGGTGTTGATGCATTAAAACTTATTAAAGAACTCTCACCCGATGCTGTTATTCTCGATATTGGCATCCCCCAATTAGATGGATTAGAAGTGATAGAAAGGTCAAGAAAACTCGTAAAGAGCCCGCCAATTTTAGTATTGACGGCACAACCATCTGATCACTTTGTTTCCCGTTGTATTCAAGCCGGAGCTTCAGGTTTTGTCTCTAAACAAAAGGACATGAATGAAGTCACTGGCGCGCTTAGAGCAATTCTCACAGGCCACTCCTATTTTCCGATTATTAGCAATAACAACATGATTGCTAAATCGAGTCAGGACGAGGCTGAACTCGTAAAAAAGCTTTCAACTCGTGAAATGGTGGTGTTGCAGCAGCTAGCAGTCGGCTTATCTAATAAAGAAATAGCCGAGCGTATGCTGCTAAGTAACAAAACCATTAGCACATATAAAACTAGACTACTTGATAAACTAAATGCAAAAAATTTGGTAGATATAATTGAAATAGCAAAGAGGCAAAACTTAATATGAGAAATGTTATTTTCATTCTTATATTGAGTCTAAATTCAATTTATTCACTAGCACATGAAAGTAAATTTACCCATTATCATTTGATCGGCTATCAAGAGAAGGCTGCATTGCCTATCCAGCTATCATTAGAAGAGATTGATACACTTAAAAAATATAAATTTCTGAATATTGGCATATCGTCGCCTGACTATCCACCATTTGACATGACAGTAAATGGTGAACAAGAGTTTTATAAAGGAATTAGTGCTGACTATATACATATTATTGCTAATATACTCAACATTGAAGTCAATATAAAACGTTATGCATCTCGGGAAAAAACAATTACCGCAGCGCTCAATGGAGAAGTAGATCTAATTACTACAGCAAATAAATTTGAACAAATGCACGGTCTTCTACTAAGCACACCTTATACCGTTGATAAGCCTTCTATATTCAGAAATGCTAACTTAGGTGATAATGAACAAATCAAGTCAATGTCTATGGCCTATGAGTACTTACCTGATGAAGCGATAACAGATATTTATCCAAATAGAAAATTACTCAAATTTTCCTCTAGACAGGCGGCCGTTGCTGCAGCTGCATTTCGGCAAGTTGATGCTGTGATAGTCGACCAAGTCTCCGCCAACTATTTAATAAACAACAACTTCTCTGGAAAACTTAAATTAGACACTCACTTGTCTCTAAACTCCTATGGCAGCGCCTTTGCTGCAACAGAACAAAATAAGGCCTTAATAGATATAATTAATAAATCTATTAGTAATATTTCACTCGAACAGAGAAAGTTGATTAGAAAACGCTGGAGTGGCGGTGGAAGCACCATTCCTTTTACCTCAGAACTCCCCATTTTTACAGCAGATGAGACGGCTTGGCTACAAAAAAACCCTAAAATAACAGTGGCAATTAATAAGTATGCGGCACCGCTAACATACCTTGACGATACACATAACGCTGAAGGGTTTGGCATTGAGGTTTTGGAACTAATACAAATGTATTCAGGGCTAAAGTTTGACTATATTGTTAACAATAGGTTTTCAGAACAGATTAGTTCCGTCCTCAATCATAAAGCTATGATGACAATATTCTCACCGAGTGAAGATCTTAATAAAAATATTATTTTTACTAAAGAATTCTCAAATTCACCTTATGTTTATGTAACACAGAAAAATGCACAAGACCTAGATATTAACGCTATAGTTGTTCCCGATGGTACTTTTAATGATAACATGCTCAGAAAAATAAATCCTAATGCAGACATTATAATCGCTGACAATTATCTTGAGGCATTGAATGATATAGCGACTGGTGCAACAAATACCACTATTGTGCCACTGGCTTTAGCCGACTTCTATGTAAATAGTTATTTCAGCGATACTTTAGAAGTAAGTAAGATCATAGATGAAATGCCAAGAGCGTCTGTGGCATTCGGAATGGCGAGTTCAAATAAACTACTTAAGAGTATACTTAATAAAACATTAACTGTTATTCCTCCTGATGAATTACAAATGGCAGAAAATCGCTGGCGCCGTAATGCCCTGCCTGCACGCCAAAGCTGGAAGGATTATAAGTACACTATTTACACTATTGTGATTGCCTCAACGATCATGATTTTAGTCTCAATTATTTGGGCTCTTTACACTCGAACTCATTATCGCAAGCGGCTATTAGCCAAAAAAGAACTTAATCAACAACTGCAATTTATGCAGTCCATTGTTGATGCCATACCTCATCCTATTTATGTAAGAAATAAGCGGCGTGAACTGACTATGTGTAACGAGAGTTACCTTAATGCTTTCAACGCCTCACGCGAAGATTTGCTATATAAGACCACAATGGAAGGAGCCAGTCGCTCTAAAGAGGCTCCTATTGTAGATAAAGAATATGTACAAGCCTTAGAGGATGGTCTTGCCGT
The DNA here is from genome assembly GCF_019345585.1 of Shewanella sp. NKUCC05_KAH. Taxonomy (NCBI): domain Bacteria; kingdom Pseudomonadati; phylum Pseudomonadota; class Gammaproteobacteria; order Alteromonadales; family Shewanellaceae; genus Shewanella; species Shewanella sp. NKUCC05_KAH. Next base: position 24,155 of record NZ_JAHKQZ010000022.1, on the reverse strand, counting down.
ATTTAAGGATAGAGAACTTCATATAAATGGACATAAATATAATATTTATCATTGGTTTAAATCCTATGGCGATGAAGCTGGCAATATAGAAGGGATTATTGGTGGTTGGATAGATGTCAGCGATAGAGTCAAGCTTATTGAAGAATTAGAATATGCTAAAGAAGTTGCGGACAGTGCAAGCCAAGCAAAGAGTACTTTCTTAGCAACTATGAGTCATGAAATCCGTACGCCAATGAATGCCATCATAGGAATGTTAGAACTAGTACTAAAACGTACAAATTCACAACAGTTTGATTTAAATTCAATTAAAGTTGCCTATGATTCCGCTAATGACTTACTTGAACTTATTGGTGATATTTTAGATATTGCTCGTATTGAAGCGGGTCAGCTGTCACTTTCGCCCATGAGAACCAATCTTAAGACAATTGCAACCTCTGTCATGAGAGTGTTTGATGGACTAGCAAGGCAAAAAGGAATCACTTTACAGTTGGATTTCGATCCTGTTATTGCGAATGATGTACTCGTTGACCCTATGAGGATTAAACAAATACTGTCAAATTTAATTGGCAACGCCATTAAATTTACTGATAGCGGTGGAGTAAAAGTGAAAATTCAATCAGAAAGTTTCACCAATACAACCCACACGATTCTATTTACTGTCACGGATACAGGAATTGGCATCTCGGGGGACGACCAACAGAAACTATTTACCCCTTTCAGCCAAGCACAAGGGACCCACACAACCCATGGTGGTACAGGGCTTGGGCTCATGATTAGCCGCTCTCTGTGCGAAATGATGGGTGGGAGTTTAACCCTTGAAAGTAAATTGCATCAAGGAACTCAGATCAGCATGCAATTAACCCTCACCCAGCTTGAAGCCGAAGTAATCCATAACCCTTCACAACCCATTCCAGAATCGCATGTGAGTAATCCCCTCGATATCTTAATTGTTGACGATCACCCTGCGAATCGCTTGCTATTAGCCCAGCAGCTTAAATATTTAGGCCATAGTGTTGATGAAGCAGAAAATGGCTTAATTGCCTTAAACATGTTCGAAAGTAAACAGTACCCTGTGGTGATCACCGATTGTAATATGCCAGAAATGAACGGTTATGAACTCTGTCAGAAAATTCGCCAACTCGAACACAAACGTCACACGCATGCTATCGTCATCGGCTATACCGCTAATGCCCAAAAAGAAGCCAAGGATGCCTGTTTAACTGCAGGGATGGATGACTGTTTATTCAAACCCATCAGCCTAATGGAGCTAGAAAGTATGATTAAACGGTTTACCCCAGAGAAAATCACCATAACCGCCACACATTTTGCCGCTGACGCAGTAGAAAAACTCACAGGAAATAATGCAGAGTTAGTCGATAAATTGCTTAAAGAACTCCTTAAAAGCAATCAAAGCGACTTGCAGTCCCTGTATGTAGCCCTCGAAAATAATGATTTGAGTACCATCAAAGATCTCGCCCATAAGATCAAAGGTGCTGCGAGAATTATCGATGCACAGAAGCTTATGTCTGCCTGTGAAATGCTGGAAAATGCGAGCCATCAGCAGTTGAATGCTTATGTTGAAGCCGTATCTCAGGCTATTGCTTCACTCGAGGCAGAAGTGATCTCTTATACCCAAACAGCCTCAAAATAATGCCGAAGCCCATAGCTTCAAGTCACGCTGTATAAATGCATATACATAAGGCCCTGTTGTAAACAGAGCCTTATGTTCAATTCACTGTCAAAGCAAGCGGCTGAGCATTCCCCTCATCGTCTATGTACTCGGCCTTTAGGATAAGCCCAAGCTGATCGATTAACTCGCTCTCAGTGATAGTCACAGTTTCTGCGGAGTAAGGGGCTAGCATTCCTTGAAAAATAGCATAATCCCTCCCTTTAAAACTCAAACTGAGGTTCTGATAGGTCACATAGTAAGGTGACTTATTCTCTATTGATAACATATTGTCTTTCAATATAAATGACTGCCACTTTGCTAAGTCTAAAACATCAATAGCGAGCTTATTGGGCCGCACAAAAACCTTCATTTGAGTACGTAAAGCGACAATCAACAGTTGCCCCTCAGTTTCATCAATATTTTTGGCGGGGGTGGGTGGAACTTCGTATACATTCAGCCAGTATAACTGTTCTTGTTTTTCAGGTTCCTGCTCCGCAATATTAAGCAGATTTATTTGCTTGCGCTCCTTTGGGGCAATTTGCAACAAGCCAGGATAGGGCAAAATTGGCGCATTTGCCGTTTCAGGGCCAGAGTCTGGATCGCCGTCATCCACCCACAGTTGCACCATCACAGGGTAGTCATTAATATTCACCAGTGACAACCCTTGCTCCCGATCGGAAGCCGCAAAAATAATTCGACTACGATCGGCGACTACGCCAGCCAGAGCGGTTTGCAACATTAGGAGCCATAAAACTAAACTACTGAACCCGAATAAGCACTTCCGCTTTTGCATAAAATTTTCCTGCCGTTGGACTCATTCCTGGCAACTTACCAAAAACAACTCTGTAATTATCCATATATTGATAACTCGTACCGACAATACCAGTCCGATTCCCCTGTAATGGCCGCCAACCATCTTTCCATGCATTATATTGTGAGTCTAAGCTGGTTCTATTATCAAAATTTAAAAAGGGTTGAATCACACCATCATTGCGTTGTAGCTTTACCCCCACACCATTAGCAACCGTATTAGTACCATAGCCGTTACTGACTAGATATGTCACAGCATCCTGAGTCGCAAACCCCAACTGTCTCGCTATCTGGTAATTATTACTCTCAATCTTAAAGGCGATAGCATTCGCATTAACTGCGGGGCCATTAATATTGGCTTTCTGTTGGCAACGATAATTAATCTGGATGTCAGCTTCTCGGGTAACGCCGCTGTTTAATTCCGCGATAGTCACAGTGGGGAACAACACATAAGGTGTGACATTCATTACCGCACAACCTCCAGCCCTTCGCGTATACAACTGTTGATATAAGCTGATATTCCCAGGCCAATTCGCATACCAGCCTGGATAATGACTAATATGGTCAACCCCTTCCGTAGGATAGGCAAGGCCAGGCCCACCAAAAGCAATATAAGCTGCAGGTTGATTATAACTGTATGCGATAGACTCAGTCACACCTCTGATATTGCCAATCTGGAACAGCTCTATCGTGACATCAGTAAAGTTTTTCGCCTTCACTAATATTCTTCCCTGAGCATCACGGTCTAACCCCCGCAGCGGTCGATATTGCCATAAGCGCGAAAAATACTGACCGGTGGCATTATTCTTAACCCTGAGCACAACATTTCGATGGTAAGTGGCATAACCTTTGTTAATACCATAAGCCACGCCATCTTCGTACATGCCGCCATAAGCATTATCTGCGTTTACTGAATAGATCTCATTTAGTAGGTGCTCATCCGCCGCATCGCAACGAAAAAGTACCTGATCAGGATCATACCCGCCAGTCTGTCCATAGGTACTGAAGGGCGCAACACTCGATCCCAATAACGTGCCATTGGGTTGAAAACTTTCATCGGTAACATTGATGATAGGCAGATTAAGTATGCCCCTATTAGCATCGTAACCACCAGACCATATAGCTGTTTTACCATACGCAGGTGCGACATAATAAAAATTTGCCGGATCTGTTGTAATCGTCGATATACGGTAGCAAGTCGCCATAGCTTGACCACTAACTAAAGTGGCAAACACAAAAGATACCACTGCCAACAGCCGACCTAGGTTGAACTCAATCATAGTTTTTATCTCAATTAACCCGCTCACATAGCGCAGGCATTCTTAATAAAGTGTTATCACGACTGCTTTCGAGGGTATAGTCAAAGTGACATTGCTGATCGGGTTTATTTCCCCAATTAACGGTCAACTGACCACTCGGTTTAGAAGCTCTGACATAAGCCATACCAGCCTGTCCAACCATGCCCAATACTAGGCCATCTTCGTCCACGACTTCGGCGCCAATAGGAATAACGCCGCCGTTGGCTTGCTGAGTCATGAAGACGACGGCTATCCCGTGTCTAGTCTCGAATTTCATCTTAACGATAGAGCCGGCATAGGGCGCAACTTGCTGTTGTGTATCGATAAGTTCTGTACTACTTAACATAGATCCCGTGTCAAGCGTGACACTATTTGTGCGATAAGGCGTCAAAGATGGGATAATTGCATATCCCAAGTCATCAATCTCAGCACCCCAATTATTGGTCACTTTTGCGCCAGAAGCTCCCTCAGCTTGAACAATCGCAAAAGTATCACTGAGGTTTTGGCTTAATGTTACGCCGCCAGAATGCACCACTGCCGCACCACTCAACCCAGCGCCAACCTGCTGATAAGTATCAGAAATCGAATAGTTACCCGATAAAGTCGCTTGGCTAAAACGCTTTTGCGTATTGACGCTGACACTTTCACTCGAACTATCCTGCCGCTGCAGTGAAGCATTCAGGCCATATGTCCAAGTATTATCATCGTCCACAGTGCCTGCGAGTCCTAGATTATACTGTTCATTACCCCTAGATGAGTGACTAAACCCACTGCTAAGCATGTTTGACTGGCGACTACCAAATGGAATGGACACGGTGAGACTCACGAGATCTTCCTTCACCCTATCAGAGGAATAACCGCTCATTTCAGTTAATCGCTGACCACCAAACCCATTCTGCAGCGGAACTTGACTGGTATATTGACGTGAAAAAGTGAGCCCTAGATTCACACGACCAATACCCACCGTATAACCGAACTGTAGTTGATCGTCATCATCGCGCCCATCACGGTATTGACGTTTAGAACCACTCAAATAAACAAAGCCAAAGTCATCTAAACTCTGATTCACACTTAAACTCATTTCAGACCGCTGACTGTAGGTCTCAGATTCAAAAATATTCCCACTCTCCAATGCCCTCCTCAAACCTAAAACATCATTCAACTCCCGAAATGACTCTGTAGAGTAGTGATATCCAGCAAGTGCCACTGATGTCCCCGAATCGAACGAATGGCTATAATTAAGTCCAACACGCCAGCCATTTTTCCACTCATTTAATGCTGAAGACTGAGAAATACGAGACATAGAATGTACTGCGGTTAACCCTAGAGCCCCCCATTCTGTACCTAATACAGTCCCTAGACTTAAAGCAAAATAATCATCTCCGACACGCCCACCGCTATTTAGCGTCAGCATATTACTCAAACCATATTCAGAAATTAAATCTACAAAGTACCCACCAGACTCTGCTTGATCTACTTCACCAAATGATAACCCGTACTGGAAACTTCCTTCACGCAACGAGCCAGGCACAGCACTGAATGGCACAGTAAAACTAGAGACCTTTCCATCGGCTTCACTAATTTCAACTAATAAATCCCCCTCATAGCTTGTGGGAAATAAGTCATTAATAACAAAAGGCCCCGCCGCTACTGTGGTTTGATAAATACTCACACCATTTTGCTTAATCACTACGCTGGCGGTTGAGTTAGCGAGTCCTCTGACGACAGGTGCATAACCACGCTGGGATTCTGGTAACATACGATTATCAGTCAGCAACTGTACGCCGGTAAAAGCTAAACTACCGAAAATATTTCCTCGAGTGTAGGCATCACCAAACAAGAGTTCGCTCTGCATATCCGGCAAGGCTCTGGTGATATAAGTTCTAATAGAATTAAAACTTTCTTGAGTATTTTGGCCAACATCGTTGTACTGATAACTCGATTGATTTCTCAGGCGCCATAATCCTAAATTGACACCTGAATTAAGGCCCGTATAAATGACACGCATATCGCTACCAGCACTGCGGCTATTAGTTTGATAGTAGTTACTGTTGTAACTGATAAATCCAGCATTTTCTCCCTCGCTCCAAGATGAAGGATCAACATAGCCACGCGGAATCTGCCGTAAATAAGCTTGTGGGATCGCAAGCCCTAATCTTAATTTCTCGGCATCAAATTGCGTCGATACCCCCTTGACCACAGTATCAGGGGCGGCACATTCAGCCTGCAATAATGCATCTTCGTTTATGTATATTGCAGTTACATTCGACTTGTTCCAGAAATTAAGGTCGAGACAAGGCACAACTCCTTGGGAGCCAACCTTAACAAAATTAATAATTTCCCTATTTAAGTAAGTACCATTTATATAGATATCAACTTGGTATTGACCTGGAATAGTTTCTGCAATCGAGTTAAAGCGAGAAAGATAACTATCGCCATAACCACCACCAAGTAATAGGCTGTCATCAAATGTGAAATCCTGTAAGTCATCGGCCCTCAACGATGAAGACATGCAAAAGATCACACCAATCAATAGCAGTAAAGAGTAAATTTGGCTCATCAAACGCATGGATTTTTTCATAACCAATCTTATCAATGATGTGCAGATGCAATAACATATTCACTTTTTACAAATCCGCCGTAATCATTTACTAAAGTGAATTCAATCGTCATTGGATATGTGATGACAAACTGCTTATTCTGAATGTCTATCAACTGATTAGACTTAGGTTCAAGCATAGTAATAGGGATGATTAGCTCTTGTTTTCCCGACTTAAGTTTTGCCTCAACAAAAGAGGCAAAAAAAGCCGCATTATTTTTCACATCAAGGTGAATTCCAGCATCAGCATACTGAACATCAAAGGCAATCTCTTTTGCCACATCATCTGGATTAGATTCAATCTCTACAGGCCGATAAAATATTTTCACTCTATTTTTGAGCATCACTAGCATCTGATTTTCACCAGCATTTTCTTTCGATAATGGAGGTATCTGTAGAAAATTAAGATAAAACACACTCTCACGGTCTTTTGGCAGCTCACCGCCGCTATAAATTAAGCGAATTAACTGCCCTCGCTTAGGCTCTATTCTAAAAATAGCGGGTAAGGCCAAAAATGGGCCATCAGCATACTCAGGTGCCGACTCTGGGTTATTAATATCAGTCCAGACCTGAACAACATTTGGAAAAGCATCGTTATTTGTTAACTGAACACTGCGCTCTTTAGCATCACTAGGATAAATGACTCGCGTATTGGTCATGACCACACTCGCATTAACTGAAAAACCGATCATGAGTAGAGTCAAAAATATTAAACGAAGAAGTAAGCTAGAAAAAATCATAGAAGCCCCAAAAAGCAGCAGCGCTCACCCATGGGCTGGGTGAGCGAATAATCATAATTTATCGTATATTAAAGATAAGAAACTGCATATTGGACAGAGCTAATCACACGACCTGCTGTTGCACTACCAGTTTCAGAAATATACTGCACAGCAAAATCATGGGAGGCAGAGTCTGCACCTGCAGCAACATTTAATCCATCAACAGCACTTCCTGCTGTTAAATTGATACTCGTTCCACCAACTGAATCAAGAAGCTGTAATGCTACATTTGTTGCCGTACCAGTATTGCCTAAGTTACCTGCGGTTGTGATATTGTTACCCAAAAATACGGTTTTAATAGGTAAAGCTTGCGTTGCATTGACAGTACAACCACTGACTGAAATGGTAAAAGGTGTTTCACCAGCAACTGAGCCTGCAGTGGCAAGTTGAGCCGTAGAAACTGTTGGTAGCAAGACACTGGGATTAGCCGCATTTCCGTTAATCGCCACTTCACAAGTTTGGTCCGATACTTCACCCAAAAAAGTAATAGTATTATTCGCTTGAACACTAGTACCAAACAATGCACCTAAAACTAAAATAGATAGCGTTAATTTTTTCATCAGACATCCTACTGTTGTTACTATATGGAAATATTAAGGTTATGGCTCATCGAAGCTGAGCACACAATAGCAACAACACTAACAATTACATATAGGACTAGACTTGCGATCTTGTAGGAAATTTCTGACAATAAATATACTAAAGATAAAAATTAAAAAGCGATTTCAAAAAATGAAATCGCCATTATTAATGGCAAAATTGTGAATCAATTATAATGAAGAGCAAGAATAACTTCATTCTCATTTTTTCGGCTAAAAACTAGATTATTAATTTGTTTGAACTGAGTTGATATAACAAGTATTTTGTCGCTATCTATAGAATTTGCATACACTTGGGGAGTTATAGTCTGAGAGATAAATTGATTGAGATTCTGGTCATAACAAGAAATGGTAGATAGATCGGAGTAGCAACTTGGTTCTGCTATCTCACCTTGAAAAGAAAGAGTTTTAAACTCAGTTTTTGCTATCACGTTACAGCTTATCACCGCGCTCAACATGACTGTAGTTACGCCGAATAACGATACCTTTAACATCTCATCACCCATTTCGATTTGTAGGACACCTCCTAACTATCGACCAAGAATGGATGTTCTGAAGTATATTTACTGGCAATAAATGTACTTATTAATAGATTAAAAATTTATAACTAACTAATCACACTTATCTAGCTTAAAACACTACTCATTCATATAAAAATGTCATGGCAAGAATAAGCATTTAAAAAAACAGTAGTCAGCACAGGTTTGGTTAAGATCAACCGCTATACTATTCTTCCACTGCGCATAGAAGATTGTTGATACATTACGGGGCAGCAACCATCGCACTTGACTATCGTCTTGAAAATAATGAATATTATTTTTTTTAAGCAGCTCAATTAAAACTCTCGTCTCAAATTGACATAGAATGACCTCAGCTCCCAATACATAACTAAGCTTTAAATCCTCGCGTTCAAAAGCGATGCCTTTGCAAACTAACCAAAACAAGCTCTGCTGACATACTTCGACGCCCCCATTGACACGAAATGCAGTACCCCAACCAGATTCTGATGAGAGGGCTAACTTAGTGATCATTGAGAACATAACTTCCCACCTTTGTAAGCATTAAAAAAACCGCATAATGAGTATCTATCGTAAATTGGCAGGCATCCCTTCTAACTTAAAAGCTTTCCTTGGTACATAATCCATCGCTACCCGACCAAATCTTCCGTGCTCAATATCCATATCAACTTTGCTTAAGGCGATACTCAAAATGCGGAGGAACAAACCGTTCGATAATAAGCATCGAAAATAACTTTCGAATTGAGGCTCAAAAGTTAGCGATATATTAACTATTTATAACGGCTCTAAATGTAGGATAAATCCGATGTCTCGTGGTGAAATCAGCCATAGTCGCGTACGTTTCAATACGATTGAGTTGTATATCTGTAGCGAAATTCACTTTAAATGGCGCGATTAAATCTATTCTTTCTCCCATAAAAAAAAACCTGCCGCAGCAGGTTTTTTTATGGCTAAGTTAAAATCACTTTACACGTGACGCAACTTAGGCTTCCATACAAGCTTTTAGCTTGTTCATGGCATTTTTCTCAAGTTGGCGAATACGTTCGGCCGACACTTGATAAGTCTCTGCAAGTTCTTGCAGTGTGGTTTTATCGTCATCTAACCAACGAGCGCGCAGAATATGCTGGCTACGTTCATCTAGGGTTTTGATGGCCGATAATAAACGACCTTGAGCATTCGATTCCCAGTTGTCGTTTTCAATATTTTCCGCTAAATCCGATGAATGATCTTCCAAATAATGGACGGGGGCAAAATCATGCTCCTCGTCTTGATCATTGGTTAAATCAAATGCCGGATCTTGCGCTGCCATACGTGATTCCATTTCGGTCACATCGGCCTTAGACACACCTAAATTTTCAGCCACCATAGTGACTTCTGCATCGCTGAACCAACCTAAGCGTTTTTTCGCTTTACGGATATTAAAGAACAACTTACGTTGTGCTTTAGTGGTCGCGACTTTAACAATGCGCCAGTTTTTCAGCACATATTCATGAATTTCAGCTTTGATCCAGTGCACAGCAAAAGACACTAGACGCACGCCAACATCGGGATCGAAGCGTTTAACCGCTTTCATCAAGCCTATGTTGCCTTCTTGGATCAGGTCTGCCTGTGGCAAACCATAGCCTGAATAGCCTTTAGCAACGTGCACTACAAAACGTAAGTGCGACATAATCAGTTGCTTCGCAGCTTGTAGATCACCAGTTTCCTGTAAACGCTTGGCTAACTCATACTCAGCCTCAGCGTCCAGCATGCTGATGCTAGTCACTGAATGGATATAAGCTTCTAGACTACTGGCGCCCTGTGGGACTGTCAGTGCCATTGATTGCGTTTGAAAGGTCATTCGCTCTCCTACATTTATCAGACTACTTAACGAGTGCATTCTTAGGTTCAACAACAAAATACCCTAAGAATAAGCTCACGAACTATCGGCTAATTGACAGAGTATGTCAACCTCAGCTCGTTTGCAGATACCCTTTTTACCTCGCTGAAGTAGACATTGCAAGTGAACAAAAGTTCATTACTCAGCATTTTTTTCGTCACTTTTTTTAGTTTAATCGACTGATTATTATGAAGGTTCAATCGACCGTAAATGCTGGCGTACAGACAAATACGAACCTAACCAACCTAAAAATGAGGCAAGTCCAACCAATTGCAGCAGTTCAATAAAAGTGAGTGATTTCATTTCAAGCTGACTACCATACAAGCCTAAAAGTTCGGCAAGGGCGGAATCGAGATACCACACTAATAAGTTGATGATAAGCCAAGCCAATATGCCGCCAATGACTCCGTACCAAATCCCTGTGTAGAGAAATGGGCGCTGGATAAAAGCTTCAGTTGCTCCGACTAGCTTCATCACTTCAATTTCGCTGCGCCGATTCATAATCGCTAAGCGAATCGTATTACCTATCACTAAGACCACGGCCAGCACGAGTAACGCGGCAATCGCCATCACAGTACGTTCGAGTAGACGCACTACCGCCTGTAACCGTTCTAACCATTCGATATCTAAACGGCCAAAGCTAATCTCAGGCTCGCGCTCTAGTTTAGTTAAGAGTTCACGGGCGCCCACTGGTGTTGAGTAACGCGGCGTAGGCGTAACGGTAATGACCGCGGGCAAAGGATTTTTATCTAAATAGGCCAAGGCCTCACCAAACCCAGATAAGCGTTGAAATTCTTCTAGCGCTTGATTTTTATCAATATATTGCACTTTATCCACTTCGGGATATGTCCGAATGCGCGTCAGCAGACTCTGAATCGTTTGTTCACTACGATTATCGTCGATAAACAAGGAGATCTCTGCCGCGCTGTTCCAGGAACTGGTAATGGTCTCGGCATTTTTAACTAACACTTGCAATGCTGCAGGCAAACTTAGGCTCACACCTAAGACAGCCATGGTCATCACAGAGGATATTGGGTTGCGCCAGAGCTCTCCCATGCTCGCCATTGCTTGCTGCGCATGGCGAATAAAAAACATCACAATCCGACCAGACAGAGGCAGCTTGCTGCGAGTTAATTTTGCGCTATCGCTCATTGCCCTTCACCTCTATTCGTCGGTGCACTGCGAGTGTGCACATTAGGATGCAACTCTTGTGCACCTAACATACGGCCCTGTTTGAGGGTAAAAGTGCGATATTTCATTCGTGCGATAAGACCTAAATCATGGGTGGCGATTAATACGCTGGTTCCCGCATCATTAAAGGTTTCAAACAGACGCAAAATATCCATAGATAATTTAGGATCTAAGTTACCCGTAGGCTCATCGGCGAGCAGTAAGGGCGGCTTGTTCACTATCGCACGGGCAATGCCAACACGTTGCTGCTCACCGCCGGACAACATAATCGGGTTATGCCGCTCCTTGCCATATAAACCCACCATGTCGAGGGCACCCGCAACACGCTTACGGATTTCACCGTGTGAGAATCCCTCAATCACCAGTGGTAAAGCCACATTGTCGAACACACTTCGGTCCATCAATAGATGATGGTTCTGGAAAATCATCCCGATATTGCGGCGCAAATAAGGTACATGTTTAGGGCTGACTTTGGCGATATCGTGACCGTTAATCGCGACGCGCCCCGTTGTTGCCCGCTCGATTACCGTGATTAATTTCAACAGCGTACTTTTACCCGCCCCCGAGTGGCCGGTTAAAAATGCCATTTCACCTTGCTGTAGATGAAAATTCACATCCTCCAGCGCCATTTGGCCGCCAGGATAAATCTTACTGACCTGCTGAAAATCAATCATAAATTAGCTATCCGCTTTTTCTTGAGTGAACAAGGCATCGATAAATTCTTTCGAATTGAAGGTACGCAAATCGTCAATTTGCTCACCCACACCTATGTAACGGATCGGAATATTAAACTTATCAGCAATCGCAAAGACCACGCCGCCCTTAGCCGTTCCATCTAACTTACTGATGGTAATACCCGTTACACCTACGGCTTCCTGGAATAATTGTGCTTGGCTAATCGCGTTTTGCCCTGTGCTCGCATCTAATGTCAGCATGACCTCATGTGGCGTATCTGGGTCGAGTTTCTTCATCACTCGCACGACTTTCTTCAATTCTTCCATCAAGTGCGCTTTATTCTGTAAACGACCAGCAGTGTCGGCAATTAATACATCCACTTTACGCGCCTTGGCCGCTTGTAAAGCATCGAACAACACAGAGGCACTATCAGCACCTGTATGCTGGGCAATCACTGTAATATCATTACGTTGACCCCAAACCTGTAGCTGCTCAACCGCTGCAGCACGGAAGGTATCACCCGCGGCTAACATGACTGACTTACCTTGGCTCTGATATTGTTTGGCCAATTTACCAATAGTGGTAGTTTTACCCACGCCATTAACGCCAACCATTAAGATAACAAATGGGCCATTAGCATTGTCTGGTACTAACGGGATAGCGACGGGATCGAGTGTTTTTTGCAACTCATCCCGCAGCAATTCATATAAAGCTTCGGCATCTTTAAGCTGCTTACGTGAGGCATGCTCTGTCAAATTCTTGATTAATCGCGTAGTGGTTTCGACACCAACGTCGGCGATTAATAATTGTTCTTCGAGTTCTTCAAACAGATCGTCATCGATTTTCTTGCCGCGAAATAGGCCGATAAAACCACTGCCAATATTCTCGCTGGTACGCATTAAGCCACGTTTCAGGCGAGCAAAGAGCCCTTCCTTAACGGGTCTAGCCTGCGGCTCAGGTTGCAATTCAGCAACTGCTACAACAGCTTGCTCAGTTTCAGCTTGTTGCTGGACTAAAGCCTCTGCTTGCTCACGTACTAGTGCTTCGCCAGCGAGTTGTTCTGCCGCTAAGGCTTCAGCGGCATTCTGTTCGGCGGCCAAGCGGGCAAGTTCCGCTGCGAGTAATTCTGCTTCTAACTGAGCGGCAACTACACGCGCCGCCTCTGCTTGAGCTAATTGCTCTGCGGCGGCTTGCTCAACCGCTAACTGCTGTGCTGCCAATTGTTCTGCGATGCGTTGTTCTGCTTCTAACTGTGCTTCGGCTAACTTCTCTGCAGCATGCTTTTCTGCACTAAGTTGTTCTGCAGCCAAACGTGTCGCTTCAGCTTGCTGATTAGCAAAATGCAACGATTCAATTCGGGCATGCTCAAGGGCGAATTGCTCGGCTTCGGCTTTTGCCTGTGTTTGTTCGGCCGCTAACTGTTCTGCTGCCTGTTTTTCAGCATGAGCTTCGGCCTCGATGACCCCTTGTGTCTCTACTTGTTCCTGCGCGACACGCTGTGCTGCATCACTATCTTGTGTTGGAGTAACAACTGGCGTTTCAGCGACGACCTCATCTTGTGACTTATCTTTACGAAACCAAGAGAAAAAACCTTTCTTTGCCATGTGTGATTCCAGCGCTCTACTTCAGTATTGAATTTTGAATAAGACCCTGATGTTATACCAGATTGCCTCGGCAATTACGCCCAAAAAGTCGGCAATTAGCTAAGCTCAGTTAGCCTTCTCACCTTTTAGTGAGACTTTGATATAAAATAGCGGCCTTTATTAAGGTGGCACAGTCTACCACTTTCTTTCTTCAGGCAAAATCACGGGGGCACTTTGGTTAATCATCGAACGGTCAAAAATAATGTGACCAAGGGTCAAACAGCCAAAAATAAACCCGGCAGTGGACAAGTGCGGATCATCGCAGGCCAATGGCGCTCGCGTCGTCTACCTATCCAAGATCTCGAAGGTTTACGCCCAACGACAGACAGGGTTCGCGAAACACTCTTTAACTGGCTGGCTAATAATTTAGTCAATGCACGTGTACTCGACTGTTTTGGCGGTAGCGGCGCTTTAGCTCTCGAAGCCTTGTCCCGCTATGCCAGTTTCGCCAAAATTATTGAGTTGCAACGCGGCGCAGCCATGCAATTAAAGGAAAATCTGCAAACCCTTAAATGCGATAAGGCCGAAGTGCTCAATGCTGATACGTTAGTGGTACTGCAAAGGGGCTGCGAGCAAGGTTTCGATGTGGTGTTTATCGATCCACCCTTTCGTAAGGGATTGGCAGAAAAGACGATTCAACTGCTCGATACTCAAGGTTGGCTCAATGATGGTGCGCTGATTTATGTCGAAATCGAGTCTGAATTGACGCAACTTGCTATCCCTTCTCGCTGGCACGCCTTAAAAGAAAAGAATGCAGGGCAAGTGAGCTACCGTTTATATCAATATCACTCAGAAACCACTGTTGAGCCCATCGAAGATGAAAACCATGCCCTTATTAATTAACTTAGGTAAAGCCATCACTCTGATTGCATGGTTGATGATGGCCTACAACTTAGTCATCCCCTTTGAAGGCAATGTGGCGATTACTTTAAATATCCTGTTTGCCATTACCTGCATGATGCATTGCTTCCAAGTCGCGATTTTCCACATGCTGTTTAAGACCTTGCTGCCATTAACGAAACAAGATTATCTACAAGTGTTTATCTTCGGAATTTTCAGCCTGTTAGCTTATCGGCAACGGGTGATGATTCAAGCGAATTAACCGAGCACACAGCACACAGACAGCAAAAAGCCCTCTATTGAGGGCTTTTTAATGGTCAACTAGACGCTAAACCTTATCCTTTTGGATATGGGTGTGCTACGCCTTTATGGCAGTCAACACAGGTCTTTCTCGCGTCAGGTTCTTTCTTGAAGTTATTTGAGTGCATTCTTACAGCCATTTTACTCATAGTTTCTGGCTGATTCTCGTAAATACGAGTGTGGCAATGCTGACAGTTAGCAGAATCGTTCGCACGGAAATAGTTCAGCGCTTTATCCGCTTGTTCTTTACGATTTTCATCTAACCAAGCTTGAGTGTTAAAGCCATCAATTGTCATGAAACCATATAAATCTTTAGATACGATGATTTTTTTGATCAAATAATCGACTGGACCATGGGGTAAGTGACAGTCTTGACACTGAACCGTAATCCCCGCTTTGCCGCCGCCATGGGCAGAAGCCAACACTTCATCCTTCAGCGAATGATTGCTATGGCAAGACATACAGAACTCATCTGTACTGGTCGCGTGTAATGTTTGTTGAGTGGTAAAGTACCCCACAACACCCACTACAATACCGACGACCAGTAGCGCCAGGATTGAATATTTCGCGCTAGGTTTAAATAGTGCACGCCAGTTCATCACTCTATCTCCAAAATTGTCAAAATTAGTTTTTATAAGACTAGTTTATGCTCTTTCATTTATTAGAAATTTGATTTTAAGCCGAAATTTGCTGATTAAATTAACCTTAAAAGCGCAAAATGAGACTTAGCTCTAACTATTTGGACGTCATTTGGTAAAAACCGCTAGCTGAACTGTGATGCACTTTAACTAAAGCTAATGCAATCACCCGATAATCGCAAGTTACCGATTTTTTATAGTTAGGTTTTCCCTTGATAATTCATAACTAGAAAATCATTTTCTAGAAAACAGAAATGTGATCACGCCAATGTTTGTTGCACCTTAAGAGTGAAGCAGAAATAAATGGTAAAACGCAGGTAAGCCGAATAATACTGTTCGAAATGAAACTTTCTACGATCAATTTGAGTCTCTTAAAATACGCAGTCATATTCATGATTAGCCCGTTGAAGACAAAACTGCGAGTCAGAAATTCTATTTGCTAATTTAGATTAATTAGATATTTAAATTGAGGCGTTAACTGAAGTGTGAGTTAAATCATTACAGCTAAACATCGCTATGCTAGAATCGAGCCGTTCATCATTTGGAAGACTTATGCATCACACACTCGGTCGTTATTTTTTAGTCATATTCACTCTACTCGCACTCGTCGGGCAAAGTGTCGTGTCTAATGGTCACGCCATGGTGCCACACACTATGGATATGAGTGCGATGAATCATGAGGTTTCCTCCCAAATGCACCACGCTACAATGATGCAGATGGACACGGAGAACAGTTCTGACTCACATTCAATGGCCAACGCGGATTGCTGCAACGATAAAATGCTTCCCGGCGCGAAACAGCATTGCTGTGATGGCACCACATCATGTTCAAATGATTGTGGTCATTGTTTGACGATTTCAGTCGCTGGCACTCTATTCAGCCCACACCTCTGGCCAAGTGTGAGCATGAGTGATACTGCAATGGCCACTCCTATGCCTCATTTCCACTCTATCTCTTTGTCCTCGGCCTTTAAACCACCGATAGCCTAGCCCTACTTTGTGCTTATTGGGCAAATCTGCCCTTAAAAGAAGCCAAACGACCAAGCTAAAACGACAATGCTGTTAGCCCTAAGCTAATGCCCTATTTAGCCGTTTATTGTGGTGCCTTATCATTAAATCGTGCACCCGAGTCTAGCAAAACGTTGATTACTGAGCCGAATGCCAAATTGTGGCATCAATCCGTCTATCGAAGCGAACCGCTTTGATCCACTGTGCTCACTGACGTTTATGCGCTCGTATTCGGCCGTTAATCCGATGGAGTGAATAATATGAAAACACTAACTAATCTCGCCTTAATCGCATTCTTGCTGACCAGCACAAGCGTGTTTGCGACGGCCGCGCCACACGCACATCAACACGACAATGCCAATCCACAGGAACAAGCCCATACCCATGTTTGCCCTATGCACCCTGAAGTGACTGGCAGCAAAGAGGATACTTGCTCTCAATGTGGTATGAACTTAGAGCAAAAGGCAATAGAAGCAAAACCAGCTGAAGGTGCGGCAAAAAACGCCCACAAACACCACTAAGCTAGGCTGGAGATGAGGCATATGAATTCATTTAAAACCGTAAAAAAGCAGACCCCTAAAGCCGTACTCCTCTTGAGTAGCTTACTCTTAGGTACGCCTTGGTTGAGCCATGCCCAACTTGCGAGCACACAAGAGCCCGTGGCAACCGAAGCTGCAGTAAATTCTGCAACAGCGCCTAAGAGTAATCCGTTAAATCAAGTAAAAACCTACACTTGCCCCATGCATCCCGAAGTGCTCAGCCATGAGCCTGGTCGCTGCCCTAAGTGCAATATGTTTTTAGTTGAAAAGGAAGGTACCGATACCAATTCAGCAGATCCACATGCTGAACATCAACATACAGATCACTTAGCGACAGAACATGCGCACACCTCGACCACGAAAGCGGCAAGCCAAGTGTTCGACACACCAACCCCTAAGGCTAACAATCTTGTTAAAAAAACCAGCGAAGAAACAACAACTAAATACATTTGCCCTATGCATGCCCACATCATCAGCGATGTACCCGGTACATGCCCTATCTGTGGTATGAATTTAGAAAAAGTCGAAACGGGTGGTAACACTCACGAAATCAATATCAATGTTTCCGGCAGCATGCAGCAAGCGCTAGCCATAAAAGTCGCTAAAGTTGAGCGCGATACGCTATGGAAATTTGTCGAGACCGTTGGACAAGTGGATTACGATGAAAGCCAAATAACGCATATCCATGCTCGAGTAACGGGTTGGGTTGAAAAACTAATGGTTAAGTCCATGGGAGACACAGTCAAAAAAGGGCAGCTACTCTATGAAATCTATTCACCGGATTTAGTCAATGCTCAGGATGATTATTTACTCGCCTTAGATACCGCCAAAACAGCAGGCAATCAGAGATATCAGGATCTTGTTCGTAGAGCAGGCTTAAGACTGTCATTTTTAGGATTTACCGAGCAACAAATCAAGCAATTAGCCGACTCGCGCCAAACCCAATATCGGGTACCCTTTTATGCACAACAGGATGGTGTAGTCGAAACACTGTCTATCCGCGATGGTATGTATATTGAGCCATCCACCGAAGTGATGTCGTTAGTCGATCTCTCTAAGGTATGGGTCATAGCCGATGTGTTTGAAAATGAACAAAGCTGGATAGTCAAAGGCCAACAGGCTGAAGTGGCTGTGCCCGCCATGAACTTAAGCGGGATAAAAGGCACTATAGATTATATCTATCCGGAACTTGATCCTGTCACGCGTAGCTTGCGAGTGCGTGTTGTGCTCAATAACACCCATGTTTCCCTTAGACCTAAAACCCTCGCCAAGGTCTCGCTTTTTGGCGGCCCCAATAAAGACACGCTAGTAATCCCACAGGAAGCCTTAATCCAAACGGGTAAAGAGAATCGCGTGATAGTCAAACAAGACGACAATAGTTTTGCCGCTAAAGTCGTGACCGTCGGCATGATGAGTCAAGGTAAGGCAGAAATTGTCTCGGGCTTAACCGAAGGCGAGCGCGTGGTGATCTCAGGGCAATTTTTACTCGACTCCGAGGCCAGTCTCAAGGGCAGCTTAATGCGTTTAAGCAGCGGTCATCAGCACTAGGAGCGCGTTATGTTGAAATATATTATCGAGGCGTCAATCAGGCAGCGATTGATGGTGCTGATTATCGCCATCATGATCACTGTTTGGGGCGTACAAGAGCTGCGCAAAACGCCGCTTGATGCGCTGCCGGATTTATCCGACGTACAAGTGATCATTAAAACCCCTTACCCGGGTCAAGCGCCAAAATTGGTTGAAGAACAAGTGACTTACCCTTTATCTACCGCCATGTTAGCTGTACCCGGCGCCAAAACGGTACGCGGCTATTCCATGTTCGGCGATTCTTATGTCTATGTGATTTTTGAAGATGGCACAGATATCTACTGGGCGCGCTCGCGGGTGCTGGAATACTTAAGTCAGATCAGCAGTCGATTGCCGCAGGGCGTACAACCGTCCCTTGGCCCCGATGCCTCAGGTGTGGGTTGGGTATTTGAATATGCGCTGGTCGATCGCTCCGGCAGTTTAGATTTATCACAGCTCAAGAGTCTGCAGGATTGGTATCTCAAGCTTGAATTACAAAGCGTTGCAGGCGTGTCTGAAGTCGCCACCGTCGGTGGCATGGAGCAGACCTATCAGATCGTACTCGAACCCGACAAAATGGCGATCTATAAACTGGATATCGCCAGCATTAAAGATGCGATAGAAAAATCTAATAGCGAAGCGGGTGGCTCGGTCATCGAAATGGCTGAAGCCGAGTATATGGTGCGCGCCAAAGGCTATCGTCAAACCCTTGAGGATTTCCGCGAAATTCCCCTTGGTATCACCAGCCCTTCTGGTACAGGTTTATTACTGAAAGATGTTGCTACCGTGCGCAAAGGCCCTGCCTCACGCCGCGGTATAGCCGAACTTGACGGCGAAGGTGAAGTCGTAGGCGGCATTATTGTGATGCGTTACGGCGAAAATGCTTTATCTACGATTGATGCCGTAAAAGCTAAACTTGAAGAACTGAAAGCAGGTTTACCCGATGGTGTAGAAATCATCCCCACCTATGACAGATCCCAATTAATCCTTAATTCCGTTGATAATTTATTCAGCAAGGTCGTCGAAGAAATGCTAGTAGTAGGGTTGGTCTGCCTGCTGTTTTTACTGCACGCACGCTCAACCTTAGTCGCCATCATTACCCTGCCGCTTTCAATCCTGATTGCCTTTATCGTAATGAATAAGATGGGGGTGAATGCCAACATTATGAGTCTTGGGGGTATCGCGATTGCCATAGGCGCAGTGGTGGACGGCGCAATTGTGATGATTGAAAACCTGCACAAACATTTGGAACAGTTTCACACAGAACACAACCGAGAACCCGATACTAAAGAACATTGGCGAATCGTCACCGAAGCGTCGATTGAAGTCGGCCCTGCGTTATTTTTCTCATTGATTATTATCACCTTAAGCTTTGTGCCTGTGTTCGCACTCGAAGCGCAGGAAGGCCGTTTATTTGCACCGCTGGCCTATACCAAATCCTTTGCTATGGCCGCTTCCGCATTATTAGCAATCACATTAGTGCCAGTCTTAATGGGCTATTTTATTCGGGGAAAAATTCCGAGTGAGCATAAAAATCCCATCAGTCGCGTGCTGATCGCTTTATATAAGCCCTCGCTTAATCTGGTACTTAGGTTTCCTAAAATCACCCTAGGATTAGCATTGATTGCCTTAGTCAGCGCTTGGTATCCGATGACGCGCATGGGCAGTGAGTTTATGCCCGAGTTAGAAGAAGGCGATTTACTCTACATGCCAACCGCGTTACCAGGACTCAGTGCGGGCAAAGCCGCCGAAGTGTTACAGCAAACCGATCGTTTGATCAAAACCGTCCCCGAAGTCGCCCGCGTATTTGGTAAGGTGGGCCGCGCCGAGACTGCGACCGATCCCGCACCGTTAACTATGCTCGAAACCACCATCATGCTTAAACCCCATGAAGAATGGCGCGAGGGCATGACCTTAGATGGCATCATCGCTCAACTGCAACAAACGGTGAAAGTGCCAGGTATCACCAATGCTTGGGTGCAACCCATCAAAACCCGTATCGATATGCTCTCGACGGGAATAAAAACCCCCGTTGGCATCAAGATCACCGGAGCCGATGTGAATGAGCTGCAAAGTCTAGGGGCAGAAATAGAGGCCATCCTCAGTAGAGTGCCACACACTAAGTCGGCCTATGCCGAACGCAGTGGCGGTGGGCGTTATATCGATATCACCCCCAAACTCGATGTGGCCGCACGTTACGGTATGTCATTGCAGGATATTCAAGATGTAGTGCGTTACGCCATTGGCGGTATGGATATTGGTGAATCGGTACAAGGGGCTGAGCGTTATCCCATCAACCTACGTTATCCCCGTGAGCTACGCGATAATATTGAGAAGCTACGCGAACTCCCTGTGATCACTAAATCGGGAAATTATCTACCACTGCGAAATTTAGCGGATATCGAAATAACCGATGGCGCACCTATGCTCACCAGTGAAAATGGTCGCTTAATCTCTTGGGTGTTTATCGATATTGAAGGCACGTCTATCGGCGAATACATTACTACCGCAAAGCAAGCATTAACTACCGAACTTAAAGTGCCCCCGCGCTACAGCTATACCTTCGCAGGACAGTACGAGTATATGCAGCGAGTCGATGCAAAACTGAAGCAAGTGATCCCTATGGCCTTAGGTGTGATATTCATCCTGTTGATGATGACATTTGGCTCTACTTTGCAGGCGAGTATTATCATGCTCAGCCTCCCATTCGCGCTGGTCGGCAGCACTTGGCTATTGTATCTACTGGATTACAACATCTCAGTCGCCGTCGCAGTCGGTATGATTGCTTTGGCGGGCGTTGCCGCGGAGTTTGGGGTAATCATGCTGATTTACCTTAATAATGCCATTAAGCACAGGCAAGAGAAGAATAACTACCATACAGTTACCGATCTCAAAGAAGCTTTAATTGAAGGTGCTGTTATGCGTATTCGCCCCAAAGCCATGACAGTAGCAACCATCTTCTTCGGCCTACTCCCCATTATGTGGGGTGCAGGATCGGGTAACGATGTGATGCAAAAAATTGCCGCACCTATGGTCGGTGGTATGGTTACTGCCCCATTATTGTCACTGTTTGTACTACCCGCACTTTATTTACTGATTTACTCGCGTAAATTAAAGAAAAATGCGGCGTAATTGAGTTTACGGCGCTAAAACACCGATAAAATCCCCTCAACCCATTGACATTTGAGGGGATTTTTTCATTCAATCAGATTAAAAATCTAATTTTGCAACAGTGCCATACACCACTCTGAGTAAAATAAGCCTCTAAGTTTATAGCGCTTATGTGTACCATTGACTCAGTGCCACGCAGAATTGACTCAATTCACTGCCGCAGGAAGGATCCCATCACATGACCAAGTCATTTTGTTTAACCATCAGCCAGATATGGCCGCAAGCACTTTCCCTTAAAACCCCATCACGCGCATTACTTGCCGCATTCGGTTTATGCTCTGCGCTCATCATTACAGCACCCACCTTTGCCGCACCCGCAACCGGTGAATTCGTTGCCGACAAACGCTGTGAGCTATTTCAATCGAAAAATAAGCAGACGAATCCAGATCAATGGCAGAGCAATATTGGTGAGCGCTACCCTGTACTTGAAATCCTCGGCAATAGCGCTAAACCTGATTGGCTAAGAGTGCGCACCAATGCGGTGAAGTCTCCCATGCGTTGGATCAGCGGCGATTGTGGTCAATATCTATCTAATGTTGCTGGCAGTAATTTATCAACACCTGCAACGGCGGCGGAACCGGCGCAAACAACCACGGCATCGGACATCAAAGCAAAAAGCCGAGATAGCCTTAAAGAGCATGGTACCCCAGAGAAACGCCAAGGGAATCAATGTCAAATCGGTGGCGAATTCGATGCTAACGTGCTCGCATTAAGCTGGCAAAGCACCTTTTGTGAACTCTATGGCCGCCGTAAAGCCGAATGCCGCGCCCTCAGCCAAACGCCAGAATCGAGCCAATGGCAACACTTCAGCCTGCACGGACTGTGGCCGAATAAACAACAATGCGGCACGCGATATGGCTATTGCAGCACAGTCAAACTGCAACCGAATGATTTCTGTACTTATCCAGAGTTTGAACTGAATCCATCGGTGCGCAAAAATTTAGAAGAAGTCATGCCAAGCGCCCAATATGGCACCTGTTTAGAACGCCACGAATGGTGGAAACACGGCACTTGCCGTAACCAAGACCCTAACGAGTACTTTTTATTGGCAACCCAGCTGACCCAAGCGGTCAATGCCTCGGCATGGGTACAAAAATTTATTCATGACAACATAGGTAAGAGTGTCAGTAAAAGTGAGTTAAACCAAAGTTTTGATGGCAGCTTCGGTCAAGGCGCTCACACTAAAATGAGTCTAGAATGTGGCAAGGGATTACTGAGTGAAATCCGCATTAACTTGCCCGAAGTCATTAAAACTTCTGACTCCTTACCTAGCCTATTCGCCAAAGCCAATAAGGCCTCAAAAGGCTCTTGCCCTGAAACAATCATGATTGATAACGCTAATTAAACAAATAGTTAGACAAATAAAAACGGCGATTTAGCGTCGCCGTTTTTAACCTTAATGACAGCACTTAATATGGCAATCACATCTGATTAAGCTTGATCACCGCAAAGGTAGCGCCTTGGGCGTCAGCAATGACAGAAAATCGTCCTACATCAGGGATATCACTAGGCGGAATGCACACTTGCGCACCTAAGATTTGGGCTTTCTCAGCAAACGCATCGCAATCGGCTACTGCAAAATAAAGCAACCAGTGGGGAGAAATATCGCCCCATTCAGGCATTATCGTCATCATACCGCCGATGGATTGACCATCAAGCTGCCATTCTGAGTATTCAATGTCTGGCATGTCACTTGGCATGTTGGTCCAAGGGAAGATTTTGCAGTAAAAGGCTTCTTCAGTGCGCGGCTCTTTGCAAGCCAGCTCAACCCAGCAAAGGGTATTGAGTTCACCCTGACGGCGAGCACCTATGTGGTTCTTCGCTTGCCATAAGGCAAAGCGTGCGCCTTGTGGATCGCTGACCTGCGCCATCACGCCCGCATCACCCACAATATGCGGCCCCATGTGCACTTGGCCGCCCGCCGCTTGAATCGCTGCAATGCTGGCATCCATATCATCGACGGCAAAGTAGATACGCCAGTGGCTGGGGATATGTGCTTCCGACTCAGGGATTTGATACATGGCGCCTAAGTCATCTCCCGCTAAATTAAATAGCGAAAAGTGACCTTCAGGGATCGGCATTTCGACCGAGTTCCAACCAAATAACGCTTGGTAAAATGCTGTAGCCCCCTGCCAATCATGGCTTGCAAGTTCAACCCAACATGCATGTCCTTGTGCGTACTGAGTCATTTTCATTATCGGCTCCTTTGTTTTAACAATCATTCGAGTTAAGCCTGAGTTTGTATTTCTGTCCAGTATTCAGGTTAAAAAGATCTGTAAGACAAAACTCAACCGCTAAAGACAAAAAAGCCCTCACATGGAGTAATGCCGATCAGTTAAGACAGATCGCTTGACGATCTCGCTGAAAAGATCAAAATCCGATGACCTCATGTCATCGGATTTTTTTATGCAACTCTCAGAAGCACTCGCCCGT